>CAUCWU010000051.1 GCA_958446555.1 uncultured Lachnospiraceae bacterium
ACATCGCATGGTCGGTTGCTTGCGTGCTGCTTGGTATGGCACTGAAGATGATTGTATAAAAAGAAGCCGCTGGGAGAAGGGAGTCTCCTCAGCGGCACAAATAATAAATTTCATTTACAGTATAGCAGGAAGCTCTAAAAAAGACAAGGAGGTTTTTAAAGAATGTCAATGAAGATCAATAAGCTTGAAATTGAAAATGTCAAGCGTGTTAAGGCAGTGTCACTGAAGCCAACGGAAAATGGCTTGACAATCATCGGTGGTAATAACGGTCAGGGGAAGACTTCTGTGTTGGATGCCATTGCATGGACATTAGGCGGTGAAAGCTATCGTCCTTCGCAGCCAGAGAGAACTGGATCTATGACACCGCCAACAATGAAGATTGTAATGAATAATGGTTTGATTGTTGAGCGCAAGGGAAAGAATAGCACTCTCAAGGTAACGGATCCATTCGGGAAGAAAGCTGGACAGCAGCTGTTAAACAGCTTCGTGGAGAGCTTTGCGTTAAATCTTCCGAAGTTTATGGATGCATCCAATAAGGAAAAAGCAATGACGCTGCTAAATATCATTGGTGTTGGTGATCAACTGACTGTGCTGGATAAGCAGGAGAAGGAACTGTACAATGAGAGATTATATGTAGGCAGAACTGCAGACCAGAAAAAGAAATATGCAGCAGAGCAAATTTATTATCCGGATGCTCCGGAAGATCTAATTTCTGCATCTGATCTGATTCGCCAACAGCAGGAGATTTTGCTTAAAAATGCTGAGAATCAGAGAAAGCGTGATCAGGTTCAGGAACTGGCAGAGGCTGTTAAGAGTGCACATCGCACAGTAGAGGCTTTAGCAGCTCAGTTAGAAGAAGCCAAGAAAAAACACGCTCAGTTGATTGAAAGCTATAGTATCGCACAGAAGACAGCAATGCAGCTTGAAGATGAATCAACAGAAGAGCTTGAAAAGAACATTATAGAGATTGATGAGACCAATCGAAAGGTTCGAGCCAATCTGGATAAAGCAAAGGCTGAGGAGGATGCAAAGCAGTATGAAAAGCAGTACATTCAACTGACTGCAGATATTGAAAAGTTGCAGACAACAAAGAAACAGCTGCTCACGACAGCTGAGCTTCCACTTCCTGAACTGTCTGTAAAGGATGGAGAATTGATCTATAAGGATCAGAAGTGGGATAACATGTCAGGTGCCGAGCGTTTGATTGTGGCTACTGCAATCGTTCGCAAGCTGAATCCAGAGTGCGGTTTTGTGCTTTTAGACAAGCTTGAGCAGTTGGATTTACAGACGCTTACTGATTTTGGAAACTGGCTTGAGAAGGAAGGTCTTCAGGCAATTGCAACAAGAGTTAGTACCGGATCGGAATGCAGCATCATCATTGAGGACGGAGCAATTGTGGGTCAGCAAGCACCAGAACCGATACAGAGAAAGAAATGGGAGGCAGGTAAATTCTAATGAATATTATAAGAGGCAAGAAAAAGAGTGCGAAGAAAATTGTCATTTATGGTCCATCAGGCATTGGCAAGAGTACATTGGCTTCGCAGTTTCCAGATCCGTTGTTTATCGATACGGAAGACAGCACAGTTGAAATGGATGTAGCAAGATTTGACAAGCCATCTTCATGGGGAATGCTTCTGCAGCAGGTTCAATATGTGTATACCAATCCTGGTTGCTGCAAGACATTGGTTATCGATACAGCAGACTGGGCAGAAAAGCTTGAGATTCAGGATCTGTGTGCAAAGAAGAACTGGACAGGTCTTGAGGATGCCGGCTATGGCAGAGGCTATCAGTTTTCAGCAGAGGAGTTTGGCAGACTGTTAGACAAACTGTCGGACGTTATTGAGAAGGGAATCAATGTTGTGATAACAGCCCATGCGCAGCTGCGTAAGATTGAACTTCCGGATGAAATGGGTGAGTATGATCACTGGGAAATGAAGACATCAAAGAAGGTTGCTCCGTTAATTAAAGAGTGGTCAGATGCTTTACTGTTTTGTAATTACAAGACCATTGTTGTAAACGTGGATGGTCAGGGTGCACAGAAGGGCAAGAATAAGGCTCAGGGCGGTCGTAGAGTTATGTATACGAGTCATCATCCGTGTTGGGATGCAAAGAACCGTTATGGTCTTCCAGAAGAATGTGAGATGTCTTACGAAATTCTCAGACCAATCATTGAGCAGTTAAGTTCAGCCCCAGTTGAATCGATGCCAGAGCCAGAACCGGTAATTCATACAAAGCCAGTTCAGTCAGCAATGCAAACAACAGAGCCGGAGCCAGATCCTCTGCCAGTGGCTCAAGAACCACAAAAGAAGGAAGAGATGCCAGAACAGCAGATCCCACTGACGGTACCAAAGGCGCTCAGAGATTTGATGGTTGAAAATCGTGTTGGTGTATGGGATATCCAAAATATTGTTTACCTGAAGGGCTATTATCCGGCTGATACACCGATTGAAGATTATGATCCAGACTTTGTAAATGGTGTGTTAGTAGGTGCATGGTCACAGGTATTCGCAGCAATCAAGGAAGTAAGAGAAAAGGAAGAGATTCCGTTTAATTAAAAGAAAAGGAGCATGAAAGCAATGGCAAATACAGAAAAAATGACAGAAATGGGAAGAGAGCTTGGATGGGATGATGAGATCAGCAAGGAGGGCGGTGAATTTCTTCTCCTTCCGGAAGGTGATTATAACTTTGTTGTGGAGTCTTACGAGAGAGCAAGACATCCAGGCAGTGATCGACTGCCGGCTTGCAATAAGGCAGTTCTTCATCTGCGTGTTACCGCACCAGAAGGGGAGATTCATCTGGATCACAACCTGTTCCTTCATCAGCGCACAGAGGGATTTTTGAGTGAGTTCTTCACGTCGATTGGTTTGAAGAAGCCGGGAGAACCACTGAGAATGAACTGGAATCAGGTGCCGGGATGCACAGGCCGTTTGAAGCTGGGCGTTCATACATGGACGAATAAGGAAGGTGAAGAGCGCAAGAGCAATCAGGTGAAGAAGTTTTATCCGAAGACTGCATCGAATTTTACACCAGGAAGATTCTAAGTAAGTAGGAGGGAATGGCAATGGAATTAAGACCATATCAGGCGGCAGCGAAAGATGCTATCTTTGCCGAATGGGATAAAGGAACACAGGGCACGCTGCTTGTGCTGCCAACAGGGTGCGGAAAGACGATTGTATTTGCAAAAGTCACAGAAGATTGCGTCAGAAAAGGCAAGAGAGTTTTAATTCTGGCGCATCGAGGTGAACTATTGGAGCAGGCTGCAGACAAGATTGCAAAATCAACTGGTCTGCAGTGTGCATTCGAAAAAGCAGAACAAAGCTGCATCGGTTCCTGGTATCGAATTACAGTTGGAAGCATTCAATCTTTGATGAGAGACAAGCGTTTGAATCAGTTTTCATCTGATTACTTTGGAACAATCATTATTGATGAAGCGCATCATTGCTTATCAGACAGTTACCAGAAGGTTTTGAATCATTTTGCTGCTGCAGATGTGTTAGGTGTTACTGCAACACCGGATCGCGGAGATATGAAGAATTTAGGCAGCTATTTCGAATCGTTGGCATATGAATACACGCTTCCAAAGGCAATAAAGGAAGGATACTTGTCACCGATCAAAGCACTTACAATCCCATTAAAGATCGATATGTCGGAAGTGGGAATGCAGTCTGGTGACTTTAAAGCATCAGATATAGGAACAGTATTGGATCCATACCTGTATCGGATTGCTGAAGAAATGGAGAAGCACTGTAGCAATCGAAAGACGGTTGTATTCTTGCCACTGGTAAAGACCTCACAGAAATTCACAGAGATTTTAAATAGCAGAGGGTTTCGTGCAGCAGAGGTAAATGGTGAATCAGAGGATCGAAAAGAGATCCTTCAAGCTTTTGATGCAGACAAGTACAACGTCTTATGCAATTCGATGTTACTGACAGAAGGGTGGGATTGCCCTTCTGTCGATTGTATCGTAGTTCTTCGTCCTACTAAGGTGCGCAGCCTTTATTGCCAAATGGTGGGACGAGGAACCCGACTTTCTCCTCAAACAGGGAAGACACATTTATTATTATTGGATTTCCTTTGGCACACAGAACGTCATGAACTGTGCCATCCAGCAAGCTTGATTTGCGAGAATGAAGAAGTTGCACAGAAGATGACAGATAATCTGGAACAAAATGCAGGAATGGCATTTGACATTGAGGAGGCCGAACAGAAAGCTTCTGAGGAAGTAGTTGCCCAGCGTGAAGAAGCATTGGCAAAGCAATTAGCTGAAATGAAGAGACGTAAGAGTCGTCTTGTCGATCCTCTGCAATTTGAGATGTCCATTCAGGCAGAGGATCTTTCAGGATATGTTCCGTCATTTGGATGGGAAATGGCACCGGCAACAGATAAGCAGAAGGCTGTTCTCGAGAAGCTGGGGATTCTTCCAGATCAGATCGATAATGCCGGAAAGGCCCAGAAGCTTCTTGATCGTCTGGACAAACGAAAGAATGAAGGACTGACAACACCAAAGCAGATTCGTTTCCTTGAAGGGCGTGGATTTCAGCATGTAGGGACCTGGCAATTTGATGATGCCAGAAAAATGATAGATAGGATAGCTGCCAACGGCTGGCGCATTCCAGCAGGAGTAAATCCGGCCGAATATAAAGTAGAGGCAGGTATGAGCAATGGAACACAGAACAGATCTTTTGACTTTAATGCAGCATATTGATCCCGGAAGCTGCAGCTATCAGGAAT
This sequence comes from uncultured Lachnospiraceae bacterium, assembly GCA_958446555.1. Classification (GTDB taxonomy): domain Bacteria; phylum Bacillota; class Clostridia; order Lachnospirales; family Lachnospiraceae; genus Anthropogastromicrobium. The sequence continues at coordinate 4,732 of CAUCWU010000051.1, forward strand.
GGGTCAATGTTGGAATGGCTCTGAAGGAAGAGGGCCATTCCTGGCATGAATGGGAAGAATGGTCCAGACAGGATGCCGGAAGGTATCATATGGGGGAATGCAAAAAGAAGTGGGATACATTTAATGGATCCACTCAGCCGATAACGGGTGGAACTATTTATCAGATGGCAGTCCAGCGTGGATATGTGCCAGAAAATGGGCATGAACTGGACTGGAATGATACGATTTCATGGGAATCTGACAGTCAGGTTGTGATCGACAAAAATTGGATCGAGGGAAAGGAAATTGACGAGCCAACTGAATGGAATCCCAAAAAGGAACTGATTACATATTTGGAAACGCTGTTTGATGCATCAGAGAATGTCGGATATGTGACACATTCTTACGATAAAGATGGAAAGCATGTGCCGTCAAAGGGAGTTTGGAACAAGACGGCAGGACAACTGATACATGATTTGAACCGATATGATGAAATTGAATTTGCAATTGGAGATTACAACAAGGAAGCCGGAGCTTGGATCCGGTTTAATCCGTTAGATGGAAATGGAATAAAGAACGACAATGTGACCGATTTTCGCTATGCATTAGTGGAATCAGACTAGATGGAGATTGAAAAACAGAACACTGTCATCAGAGAACTGGAGTTGCCAGTAGCATGTCTAGTCCATAGTGGAGGCAAGAGCTTACACGCTGTTGTGCGTGTAGATGCAGTGAATTATCAAGAATATCGCAATCGTGTTGATTATCTTTATAAAGTGTGCGAAAAGAATGGATTTAAAATTGACTCACAGAATCGTAATCCATCCCGACTATCCAGAATGCCAGGTGTTATGCGCAATGGGCATAAACAATTTTTAGTGGCAACCAATATCGGTAAATCAAATTGGAATGAATGGGTAGAATGGATTGAATCCGTAAATGATGATCTGCCGGATGAAGAGAACCTTGAGAGCGTCTGGAATGACCTTCCTGAGCTTTCGCCGTGTTTGATTGAGAATGTATTAAGGCAAGGTCATAAAATGCTTCTATCTGGCCCTAGTAAGGCAGGAAAGAGCTTTCTGCAGATTGAATTGTGTATTTGTATTGCAGAGGGGGCAAAATGGTTGAATTGGCAGTGCGCACAAGGAAAGATTTTGTATGTCAACCTTGAGCTAGATCGAGCAAGCTGTCTTCATCGTTTCAAGGACGTATATGAAGCATTACATTTGACACCAAATAACTTGAAAAACATTGATATTTGGAACTTAAGAGGTAAATCAGCACCAATGGATAAGCTGGCTCCGAAGTTGATTCGTAGAGCTTCTAAAAAGGGTTATATTGCCATTATTATCGACCCGATTTATAAAGTACTGACAGGTGATGAGAACAGTGCGGATCAGATGGCTGCATTCTGTAATCAGTTTGACAAGGTGTGTACAGAGTTAGGATGTGCTGTAATTTATTGCCATCATCATTCAAAAGGTGCACAGGGCAGTAAGAAGTCTATGGATCGTGCGTCAGGTTCTGGTGTGTTTGCGAGAGATCCGGATGCACTATTAGATTTAATTGAGCTGGAAATGACCGATGAGCTGCGTAAGCAGCAGGAAGACAGAGCGGTATGTAAAGCTTGTATTCGATATTTGGATGGACATAAATGTGGTTGGAGAGAGGATCTGTCTCAAGATGATCTTTTGAGTCGTTCACGTATGACTGGATACTGCAGCAATGCCCTGAACAGCCTTCAAATGAACGAACTGAATGCCATTATCGATGTAACCGTTAAAAAGGTTAAAGGACGCTCTGCATGGCGTATAGACGGCACCTTAAGAGAGTTTCCAAAGTTTGATTCCATTGACGTGTATTTCGACTACCCGATTCATGTGATGGACGATGTGGGCTGTCTAAAAGATCTGCAGGCAGAAGCAGAAAAGCCGGCATGGCAGAAGGCATTAAACAGTCGCAAAGAGCAGGCACAAAAGAGCAAAGAGAAGAAATTGAGTGAGTTTGAGATTGAGTTTTCCAATATCGAAATTGAGGGCAGAGAGGTACCAGCACAGGAACTAGCAGACAAGCTTGAGATGTCCTCGAAGACTCTTTTGAGCTGGCTAGGGGATACCAACAAACAGAAAAAAGAGCTAAAAAAACGGTACGAAAAGTATCAAGGTGACGATAAAAAAGTGTACATTCGAAGGCGAGAAGGAGGTGCGCCGGGTGCGCTAGACTAGGTTCAGCGCACCTCAAATAAGGGGGTGCGTCAGGTGCGCCAGACCTAGTTCGGCGCAGTTCAGCGCAGTGCGCCAAAAGGGTGCGCCGAAATATATATACTACGTATATATATTTTTGGAGCACCCCCTCTATGCGGGGGTAGGTAAGTCGTGCGAAAGCTCACGCACGACGACTCACCCACCCGCAGGCACTAGAGGGCACCAAACCTAGCGCACCTCGGAAAGGGAGAGATGATGACAATGGAATTTTTTATGGCAATGATTCCACCAACAGTAACTCATCAGGAAAAGCAGGTGAGGGTGGTGAATGGAAAACCAGTCTTTTACGAACCAAGAGAACTGCAGACAGCGAGATTGAAGTTGACCGCTCATCTTGGACAGTTTGCTCCAGACAAACCTTATCAGTGTGGAATTCGATTAATGACAAAGTGGTGCTTCCCAAATGGGATGCATGAGAGTGGAACCTATCGAATCACAAAGCCGGATACAGATAACCTTCAAAAGCTGCTAAAAGATTGTATGACAAAAACAGGTTATTGGACCGATGATTGTCTGGTCTGCAGCGAGATCATTGAAAAGTTTTGGAGTGATGTGCCTGGGATCTACATTCGGATCGGTCCGGTATAGGGCAATGGCTTATGGAGTATTATCACTTTTTCGTAGATGCGTGGAGGTTTTTCAAACGCTATAAAGACATTGCAGTCGATACACAAGAATTTTATGATTCAGTGTTGGAAGCTGCTGAAAAGGTTACGAAGCGTTATGGAGAACATAGACTTGCAATGAATGTTATGGTTGCACTGGTTGATGAGCTGGAGGCAATCGCGAAAGGAAGGTAAGAAGATGGAAAAGAGAAAGAAATATACGCTTGACCAGATTAATCTGTAAGCAGCTAAGCTAAAGAGCGAGAGAAATCTGGAAGGAGTCATCAAGTTGGCAGAAAGTGTTGGACTGTCAGAATGGCATGCTGAACAGTACCTGATGGGAAATACACCGAGTCTGACAACCCAAAAAGAACTGGCATTGGCTAAAGTGTGTCATGAGAGTGTTGATCTGGATTTGCGTCAGTCAGCAGTTTTAACCGGGATCTTGAGTATAGTCAACAGAACTGTAAGAAAAGACGCTGATCTGCAGAAGGCAGTGCTAAGTGATAAAAAGTCGTTACTTGGCTGTGTTGGACAGGTACTCAGAATACTGAACACAGCAAAGAGTGAACTTCCAGATGAGATTGCAGCAGTGTCTGGTTTAACAACAATTCAAGATCTACCTGAATGGGCAGTGGAGCAAGCAATCAAAATGTATTATCTTGGAGAGCAAAATGATTTGGGAACTTCGGTTGTTGAGTGGACTAAATTTGTTATATTGAGAGGTAGATTTGATGAATAATCGCCAGAGAAAGAAAGCCTATCAGAAAGAACACGGATACAATCTGGATGAGGCAGATCGCATCCAGAAGATGATCTGTGACAATGTCGGATATACAGAACAGCGATTGAGAGAATGGGAGCATGAGAGAATGGATTATACATACGCTGGGTTCCTAAAAAGCATTAAACAGCGATCGAAGAATCAGAGTTGCTGGTGGAGAAGATGCAAATGAGCGAGGCGTATCAAGAGTATCTTGAGTATATTATTCGTTTAACAAAAAAGAACAACGTGAGTCCTGAAGAAGACAGAGAGATAGTTGCGTATGCAATGAATTCTCAAAACCAGACACCAGATGAAGTTGTAGATTATATATGTAAAGCATTAGAAAATATGGTGAGGTGAGATAAATGAAATGTCCTGTATGTGCCGGAAAGTTAGAGGTTATCATGACGAGAAGTGATTGTGAGAGGACATTCAGACGTAGAAGGTGCATTAGCTGTAGATATGCATTCTTCACAGTAGAGGAAGAAAACAAAGAGGCCAGAGAAGGGATAAAGGATCTCTGGAAAGGAAATAAGGATTAGCTAGAAAAGAGGTGGAGCCGATGGAGGAGATGACGCGAAAGCGTTTAGAGCAGTATCAGAGCAATAAAGCTGAAATTAAAGAGCTGAGGTATAAGCTGCAGCATTTGGGTGAGGGAGACAGTTTGATTGGAAACGATGTGGTCTTTGATTATCAAACAGGCTATCCAAGAGCGCAGGCAATAGTAGGTTATGATTATGAGCTTGAAGCCAAGCGCAAAAAACGATATACAGATCAGATCGCAAAGCTTGAGTTGGATCAGGATCAGATTGAAGCGTGGGTATTTGCGATCAGAGATAGTCGGACACGACGGATTTTCCAGATGTATTTTCTTGAAGGTTTGACGCAAGAAAAAGTGGGAAGAAAGATGTACATGGATAAAGCTACAGTTAGCAGAAAAATCAACGATTACATCAAGTTGCAACAAATGCAACAAAAGTCATGATATAATCAAAAATGGAAGAAGTGAATTCCATTCAAATTCCCTAAGGTGGCCGCTGGCGAAAGCTGGCGGCCTTTAAAATAATAAAATTAGTCAATTGTAGAAAGTCACAAACAATACTTGTAAATAATATTCTAAAGGTGTATTATAATAAAAAATACACTGGAGGGAAATAAAAAATATGGCAGGATGGAATGACATTGTGGAAGAAATAAACAATACACCACAACAACTTGACTATGTGAGACGTAAATATTTAAAGGAACTGTGCGAATACACCCAAAGAAATGCAATATGTTATTATTCTGGTTGGTTGACACATACCTCAGGCAATAATATAGATATTAATGATTCTGATATGACCGGATTTATGAATGCCATAAAAGATATGGATTGTTCTAAAGGATTGGATCTTATTTTACATACCCCAGGTGGAGATCCGGCAGCAGCAGAGGCAATAGTGAATTATTTAAGAGCAAAATTTGACTCAGATATAAGAGTAATAGTGCCACAATTAGCTATGTCAGCGGGAACCATGATAGCATGTTCAGCAAAAGAAATTATAATGGGTAAACAGTCGAGTTTGGGACCAATTGATCCTCAACTTAGCGGAATTCCAGCATATAATATAAAGTCGGAATTTGAAGAGGCAAAAAGGGATCTGTTGGATAATCCTGGTAATGTACAATACTGGAGAATAAAATTGCAGCAGTATCCAGCAGCTTTTATGAAGACAGCAATAGATGCTATTGAACTTTCAGGTAAGTTAGTAGAGGAATGGCTTGGAAGTTGCATGTTTGATAAAGAGCGAGATGAAGATAAGAATAAAATTCAAAAAATTGTGAATAGTTTAAATGAGCATGATAATTCAAAGAACCATGGAAGACATTTTAATATTGAATTTTGTCGTGATATTGGATTGAAAATTGTACCGTTAGAGGATGATTCAAAGTTGCAAGATTTAGTATTAAGTGTACATCATGCATATATGCTTACTTTTTCAGGCTCTACAGCAATTAAAATTATTGAAAATCAAAATGGAAAGATGATGGCTTTTTCGAATCGGACAAATTGATACTTGAGTTTTTCTGTAACTATGTTATAATTGACCGAATAGGGAGGATGAAATCATGACACAGGTGAAGGAAATTGAAAGAATTTATAATCAATGTGGAATACAGGCATTTGATCAAACGCAAAT
>CAUCWU010000052.1 GCA_958446555.1 uncultured Lachnospiraceae bacterium
GCCAAAATACCTTTATGAAGAGTGCTCATGCTGCAGGTATAAAAACATTCTATGTCGTTAGCACTTTAAATCAGCATAGTGTTTTCTTAAAAAAAATTTCCCACCGCAAAACCACATGAAGTGAGGTACCTGTTTGACGCATACTGTTACTATAAACCTATTATGCTCATTCGTCAATCTCAAAATTTAATATATTTTGTAACTATTCAGAGCCATGCAAAATTGCTTTCTGTGAATGCTTGCATTCAGACTGAATAGTTACTATATTTTAATCGCAGTGTGTCATGATCTTTATAATCTCTTCGTCTGTACCATTCATTCCTTCTGCACCAATTCGACAGATATTACGAATAGTATTCTCAACACCCTTACTTACAATTCCATCCTCACCATAGAACTGCTGGCCACGGCGATACATTTCATATCCTAAAATTCCAGCATCCACAGAAGATGCAATCTTTGCTGCACATGATGGCTTTGCACCATCACAGATAATACCAGATGTAATTGCAATAGAATTTACAAGTGTGTGAGCCACCTCATCGATGCCGCCGCCAAGCAAAAATGCAATTGCACAGCCTGCTGCACATCCGGCACTTACTGCTCCGCAAAATGCAGACAATGGTCCAATTCCTGTCTTGATGTGAATTGCAATAAGATTTGATACCAAAAGTGCACGAAGCAGCTCTTCATCACTCTTATGATATTCCTTTGCGTAAATGATAACAGGAACTGATACAGTAATTCCCTGGTTTCCGCTTCCAGAATTGATTACAACAGGAAGCTCACAGCCACTCATACGTGCATCTGAGCCTGCTGCTGCATATGCTCTTGCTTTTGTACGCACATCTTCACCATATGTATCAAGCAGAACGCTTCCCACATTTGCACCCCAGTTTTCTTTTACACCAGCCTGTGCAATATTATAGTTATACTCAATCTGTCTGTTTAACAAATCACTTACTGTGCTTAGATCTGCAGTCTTCGCATACTCTACAATTCCCTCAATGCTAAGGCGGCTTCTGTCAGCACGCTGCTCTGCTGCAGCTGCCTGATTTGCTGCCAGTTTCTGTGCGCACTCACAGTCATCCTGCTCATTTAGCATAACCTCGCCATTATGCGCAATATACACAATATCCGTATGATGCTTTGATACACGCACAACTGCACTATTTTCCTCGGCCTTTACTGTTACGCGAATATCAAGCTTATCACCATCCTCCATTGCCTTTACGCTAAATGGAACATTATTTAAATACTCAGCGATTTCCTTTTGTTCTTCTGGTGTTACCTTTGCGATAACCTCAAGACAGGCTTTTGAATCTCCTGCCACGATTCCAGCTGCCGCTGCCGCTGGGATTCCCTTCATGCCGCCTGTATTCGGTACGATAACACTCTTTACATTCTTGATAATATTGCCGCTCGCCTCAATGATAACTTCTGTAGGCATCTGACCTAATACTTCTCTTGCCTTTGCGGCACAGTATGCCAGCGCAATCGGCTCTGTACAGCCAAACGCTGGTGTCAGTTCTTCGCGCAAAATCTGCTCATATGTCTTGTGATCTTCTCTTGTAAGCATTACAATTTTCTCCGTTTTTCTATATGATCCGTGCCTCGCACTATTATTCATGATACCAATTATCGCGTTTTTTGTAAAGGTTTTGCCAAATTTTCTCTCATTGATTTTTCGTTTTTTGTAATTTTACATCGCATTTTGCGAAAAACTATGTTATCATAGAATATATATCTTACAGACAGGACTGACAGCTATGGAACAACACACTAAAAAGCACGCAAGGCACTATTTTTATCATTTAAAAAATGCCTTGGGCGGCTTAAAAATTGCTATGCGCGGTGCCTTTTTAAATATAAAAAGTATGCTCGCGCTTCAAATTATTTACTTTATATTTTACACCCTGATTGAATACTCACTCTTTCAGCTTCTTTTAAGTATTGCATTAAAAATCGACGGCTACAGTTTTTTAAATTCTGCCAATATCGGACGCTTTCTGATCACGCCTGCGGCAATCGCAATGCTTCTGATTTTATTTTTGACTGCGTGTTTGCTGACTTATCTTAATGCATGCATTCTTCTTGGCGGCTTTCAGGCTTCTTTGGCAAGACAGAAGCTTCGCATGAAGGATATTTTTCTACACGGCTGCGCAAAAGGCTTTCAACGATTTCGCTTTAAACAGCTGTATGTCGCTCTGCCTTTATTTGCCTACCAGATTTTAATCAACCTGTTCTTCTTCTATGAAATCTGTTTTCGCATAAATCCTTACAGCACCTTTTTGCCGATGCTTTTTTCAAAACTTATTTACTGCATTCCGATCATCACTTTTCTTATATTTATCGGAATTTTTGCAGTTCGTGAGTTTTTCTGTGCCTGCTATTGGTATCTTGGCGGCTTCGGCCTGAGAAATGCAAAAAAAGCAAGTGTTCCTCTCGTCAGAAAGAATCTTCGTGCTGTACTAAGCGACATAATTCTTTTAAATCTGCTCGTCGTTGTCCTTTGGTTTATTCTTCGTTTGCTGTGTCAGATTATAATTGTTGTCGTCGTCAATTTTTTTGCGCCATCCGACTTAAAGGTTGCAATGGTTCTTAGTTTTAACAATACGCTTTCCATCGCACTCATCTGGTTTGTCACCTGCATAGGTGTTTTCTTAAATGCAGCAATGATGACACATCTGTTTTTCCGTTTTTCCGGCAACGATGTTATTTTGGAATTTCATCTTAGCTATGCGCCAGACACACCGCTTCGCCGTATCTTTCGTGCCTGTGGTCTTGTGGCTGCCGGTGTTGGCGTTTTTTGCTTTTTATACTATGGTATCTATAACGGTGCCCTTCTTGCTGAACGTCCACTAAGACCAGTTCAGATTTACTGTCACAGAGGACTTTCTTCAGAAGCACCTGAAAACTCACTTGAAGCCATTGATCTTGCAATCTCCTCCCTCTCTGACGGTGTTGAGATTGACGTTCAGGAAACAAAAGACGGTGTAGTTATAGTTTGTCACGATTCTTCACTTAAACGTATCGCTGGAAAAAAGATCAACATTGCAGATGTTACCTATGAAGAATTAAAGCAATATGATATCAGCTATTATTTTTCAAAAGACCATGAATTTACCTATATACCTACACTAGAAGAAGTCATGTCTCTTGTAAAAGGACGCGCGCACCTTTTAATTGAATTAAAGAGAAATTCTGCCAGTGCAGATCTTGCAGCGAAAGTTGTAGGCCTAATTGAACAATATGAAATGGAATATCAGTGTTCCATTCAGTCCTCCGACTATGCTTATCTTCGTCAGGTAAATGAGTTAAATCCTGATCTTACGCTCGGCTATATTCTTACTACAGCTATCGGCAACTATTATAAAAATGACATGATTGACTTTTTCTGTGTGCGTTCTATGTTTGTAAATAATACAACTGTTGCAAAAGCCCATGCACAAGGCAAGGCTGTCTATGCCTGGACCATCAACACAAGAGCAGAGGCAGAGCGCATGAAAAACGCCAAGGTGGATGTCATTATCACAGACTATCCAGCCAAGGCGCGTGAAGTAATTTACCGCGATGAGAAATCCTCATACAGTATTATAAAATTGCTAAGACTAATGCTCTAATACTTATAATTTCACTCTGCTGTCAATATGCGCTGCCTTTCTATACAGCGCTTCATAATATGCTTCTTTTTCGGGTGCACTGCTCTCAAAGCAGATGTGCCCTTTTTCTTGATCTGTACAGAGATTTTTCGCAGCCAGCAGACATTTTGCCTGTCTGGCAGTTCCCTCTCCTCCATCATAAATGCGAACTGATTCACCAACAACCTTTCCAATCGCAGCCTTTACAAGCGGAAAATGTGTACAGCCAAGAACTACTGCCTTAACACCTTCCTGTAAACAAGGTGTTAATACATCCTTTAAATATCCTTCCAGCTCAGGGCCTTCTAAAATTCCTTTCTCCACATATTCCACCAAATCCGGACACGGAACCGGAATAATTACCGCCTGATCCTCATAGCGCTTCACAAGCTGTTTAAATTTTTCTTCATGAAGTGTCAGCGGAGTTGCCATAACAGCCACCTTTTCTCCTCGGTGATTTTGGGCTGCCGGCTTTACGGCAGGCTCTATTCCTACAAGCGGCAAATCCGGATACATGCCGCGCATGATTTTGCATGCCGCACTTGTCGCCGTATTGCAGGCAATAATAATTTCCTTAACACCACGCTCTAACAAATGCTCAGCACAGGCATATGTAAGCTGTCGCACTTCTTCAAGCGGTTTTACGCCGTAAGGTGCATTGAGCGAGTCCCCATAATAAATAAAATCTTCCTCTGGCATCAGTCGTACTAGCTCCTTTAATACACTAAGTCCGCCTGCACCAGAATCAAATACGCCAATTGGCTGTCTTTTCTTTTCCATATCTACACACTTCAATCCTTTTCCATGTCAGCATTTCATTTTTTGCAGCTATTTAAAGCTATGCGAATTTGCATGCTGTGAATAGCTGCCATTTTTGTATTTATGCTTACAGTATACCGCGAAAATCCCATCATGTATAGAAGATTTTCACAATGTTGATTTTTTATAAAATTTCCAATTGACAAATCGCGCTTCGGCTTCTATAATCGTTTTCAAGCAAAGGCGCTGACACATTCATATGAAAGTCAGCGCCTTTTCTCATATCCGCAGCACAAAGCCGTGCACGCCGAAGGATCCCGGTGTGCGCGGCTTTGTACTGTTAAAAAAGGAGGAAATGTCCTATGGAAGAAATTTTAAGTACGGTTCAAAGTGAAGTCTTTGGTGTATGGTTTTTAATTGGAGCTGCACTCGTATTCTGGATGCAGGCTGGTTTTGCAATGGTTGAGGCTGGTTTTACCAGAGCAAAAAATACAGGAAATATCCTGATGAAGAATCTGATGGATTTTTGTATTGGTACTGTTATGTTTATCCTGATCGGTTTTGGTCTGTTTCTTGGAGAAGATCTTGTTGGTCTTATCGGAAAGCCGGGGTTTGACATTTTTACAGATTATGCAAATTTTGACTGGTCCAATTTCGTATTTAACCTTGTGTTCTGTGCAACTACTGCTACCATCGTATCTGGTGCTATGGCTGAAAGAACAAGATTCCTTTCCTACTGTGTCTACTCAGCAATAATCTCTGCTGTAATCTACCCGATTGAGGCACACTGGACATGGGGCGGCGGCTGGCTTGCACAGATCGGCTTCCATGATTTTGCCGGTTCAAACTGTATTCACATGGTTGGTGGTATCTGTGCACTCATTGGTGCAGCAATGTTAGGACCTCGTATTGGAAAGTTTGTAAAGGATTCAAACGGCAAAATCACAAAGGTAAATGCCTTCCCTGGTCACAATCTTCCACTTGGCTGTCTTGGTGTTTTCATTCTTTGGCTTGGCTGGTATGGATTTAATGGTGCCGCAGCAACTAGCGTTGAGGAGCTTGGATCCATTTTCGTTACTACAACAATTGCACCATCTATCGCAACTGTAGTCTGTATGATCTTTACATGGGTAAAGTACGGAAAGCCTGATGTTTCCATGTGTCTGAACGCTTCTTTAGCTGGCCTTGTTGCTGTAACTGCCGGCTGTGACGTTGTAGATGCATTTGGTTCTATCGTGATAGGTGCTGTTTCTGGTTTGCTTGTTGTATTTGGTGTATGGTTCTGTGATAATAAGATTCACGTTGATGATCCAGTTGGTGCCGTAGCTGTTCATATGATGAATGGTATCTGGGGTACAATTGCAGTTGGACTTTTTGCCACAAAGAGTGCTCCGGCCTTTGCAAGAGGATATGGTGATGGCGTTACATATGGCGCAAACCAGATCGCTGGCTCTGGTCTTTTCTATGGCGGCGGCTTCTCACAGCTTGGCTTACAGCTTCTTGGTATGCTTTGTACCGCAGCTTTCACTGCTGTTACTATCACGATTACATTCCTTGTTATCAAAGCAATCTTTGGTCTTCGTGTTTCCGAGGAAGAAGAAATCATTGGTCTTGATGCAACTGAGCATGGTCTTCCATCCGCTTATGCTGGATTCTCAATCATGGATATCGACAACACAATGACAATGGAGCAAAATGCAAATACAAACCTTGGTGTCGAAGAATATGACCGCGCTTCTGCTGCACAGAAGGCTGCCGCTGTTAAAGTCGTTAAGGCTCCAGATGTTTCGCCAAGCGGCATCTATAAAATTGTCATCATTGCAAAGCTTTCTCGTTATGATAAGCTTAGAAAGGCTATGAATGACATAGGTGTAACTGGAATGACCGTTACTCAGGTAATGGGCTGCGGCATTCAGAAGGGTGCCGGTGAAAAGTACCGTGGTGTTGAGCTTGATGCTACTCTTCTTCCAAAAGTTAAGGTTGAAGTAGTTGTCAGCAGCATCCCAGTTGATACGGTAATCGCATCTGCAAAGAAGACACTCTACACCGGTCATATCGGTGACGGCAAGATCTTCGTATACAACGTAGACCGCGTTGTAAAGGTTCGTACCGGCGAAGAAAATTTTGCAGCATTACAGGATGTTGAGTAATTTATATCTTCCTTAAAAAAACAAAGTGCCCGCAGTCTTATTTTTCTGCAGGCACTTTGTTATTTGCAGCTTTTATGCACGCTTCCGCATTATTACATATCTTTTTAAAGATCTGCTTACACAATGCAATTTCATCGTCTGTAAGCCCATTAAACATATCGTTTGCAAACTGCTTTTGTACGCGTATGCCATCTTTTATTATATCATCTGCCGAATCCAAAAGATAAATTTCAACACGTTTTTTATTATTTTTATCTATCCTTCTTTCAATCAGCCCTTTTTCCTCAAGCACCTTAAGTGACGTAGATACATGAGATTTCGTTGACTTTCTGTATCTGACAATATCTGCTGCTGTGTTATGCTGTGGATTATTATATAGAAACATCAGTATATCATACTCCATCTGCCTAAGCTGATATTTTTCACATACGGATGACTTCAGAATCTCATAATAACGTGTAATTCCTCTATGCTCATCACAAAAATACATGTATGCCCTCCTTCTGTAGTTCTATTTTGAACGATTATAGTGTTTTTTTCTCTTCTTGTCAATAAAAACATAACCACTTTTTCGTTTGCTCATCCTGTTTTGTGTGGTATACTATTGGTAGCGAATTTGATCGCCAAAATAATTTTAGAAAGGTATTTATAATAATATGATCAAACTAATTCAAAATATTGACATTTACGCACCAGAGCATCTTGGAAAAAAGGATGTACTTATCATTCACGATAAAATTGTAAAAATTGCAGATGCAGGCAGTCTGTCAATTCCTTCATATTTTCCAGAATCTGAGCAAATTGATGGAACAAATCTGATCCTCACACCTGGTTTCATTGACTGTCATGTTCATGTACTTGGAGGAGGCGGCGAAGGTGGATTTGCCAATCGTACACCAGAGGCCACCATGGAAGGGCTTACCAAATTTGGCGTGACAACTGTTGTTGGCTGTCTTGGCACTGACGGAATAGGGCGTGATATGTGTGCACTTGTCGCCAAAACAAAAGGGCTAAACGAGCAGGGAATATCTGCTTACTGTTACACTGGAAGTTATCAGGTTCCTGTTCGCACGCTGACCGACAGTATCCCAAAGGATATTATGATGATTCAGGAAATAATTGGAACAGGAGAAATTGCCATTTCAGACCATCGCTCCTCCCAGCCAACCTTTGAAGAATTTACCCGTGTTGCAGCCGATACAAGACTCGGCGGAGTACTTTCTGGAAAAGCTGGAATCATTAACGTTCATCTCGGTGATGGCTCACGAGGCATGGAGTTAATCAACCGTGTAATTGATGAGACAGAAATTCCTGCATCACAGTTTCTTCCTACTCACGTAAACCGAAACGAGGCACTTTTTTGCCAAGCCATCGAATATGCATTAAAGGGCGGTGCCGTTGACTTTACAGGAAACGAAGATATCGACTACTGGGAGACTATCCGCGATGAGGTGCGCGTATGCAAAGGAATCAAGCGTATGCTAAATGCAGGTGTCAATCCAAACCGTATCACAATCTCCTCCGATGGACAGGGAAGCCTGCCAATCTACAATAAAAAAGGTGAATTTCAGGGAATGGGGGTCGGTCAGTCCAGCTGCCTGTTAAAGGAAGTAAAAGAATGCGTCTCCATGGAAAACATTCCACTAGAAATCGCACTCTCCACAATCACCTCCAACCCTGCCGACATTCTTCATTTAAATAAAAAAGGAAGAGTTCAGGAAGGATATGATGCTGATCTTTGTATCTTAGACAATAACTTGCAGCTTATCAAAGTCATTGCAAGAGGAAAGTCAATCTATTAAATTCTTTTTTTGATTTTTCTTATTTTTTAGTTTCTTTATTTCATTTGATATGATACACTATCCCTTGCAAATTTCATTTATCTATGTTTGCAGTAAATGATGTTGGGGTCAAAAGGTATTTGCGGGTCCTAAGCTCAAAAACCTACTCGTGCAAGCACGAACGGCTTTTGGAGCTTTTGACCCTGGTATCATACAATTGTACTCTTTTGTTCTTATCGAACCTTCTTCAGCCACATATAGCCGTATGCTGGAATATTAACTCCAGCTGCCTCCATTAATGTTCCAGTTAAAAGATCACAGTACAGGCCGTCTCTCTCATTGATCCACGCTGTCTTATCAAATTCACTAAAGTTGAATAAACCATATATCTTATCGCCATCATAATAACGTCCGATACAAAGAATACTCTTATCCCATGTTTCAACAGTCCATGTATCCGCATTGCTCATAAATGCCTTCTCAGATTTACGAAGCTTCTCTAAGCGATTTAACTGTCCAAAAATCTGACCCTGAAGTGTTGTTGGATCGTCACACTTTGCAGCCAACTCCCAATTCATCGCGCCGCGGTGAACATAGCGGGAATCTGGTTCCTTGTCCGGATCATCGCGATATGCATAATCGTTTAACTGTCCAATCTCATCTCCACTGTATAAAACTGGAATTCCAGACTGCATAAACATATATGCATGAAGCATAACATCCATTCGAATGGCCTTCTCAAGTGCCTCTTTATCATGCTGATAGCTTGCCTTCTCAATTCCACACATAGAAGCAGTCGTTCCACAAAATCTCGCATCACCTGTTACCGGATCTTCATTGTAGAGAACACCACGGCTGTTGCTGTAACCAGCATAGCCACGGAAATAGTCGTTCAGATACTGCTTATGAGCACGCTCCTCAATTCCTTCCTGTTTCAAAGTCGGAAAATCAAGTCCCCAGCCGATATCATCATGGCAGCGCAGATAATTTAAGAATACATAATCCTTCGGCAGACGATTGACAATGTCAAGCTGCTTCTTTAACAGGCTGACATCTCTGGTCGCTACTGTATGCCATGTGGTTGCCATTGTCGTTACATTATAAAGCATATGACACTCTGGCTTCTCCACTGTTCCAAAATATGGAACAACCTTTTCCGGCTCCATTACTACCTCACCCAAAAGCAAAATGCCAGGGCAAACAATCTCGCTGATCAGTCGCATCATGCGCACAATCGTGTGAACCTGCGGAAGGTTTCTGCAAGTTGTGTGGAGTTCCTTCCATATATATGGAACTGCATCGATACGGATAATATCAATTCCCTTGTTTGCAAGATAGAGGAAATTGTACATCATCTCATTGAAGACAACCGGATTTCTATAATTCAAATCCCACTGATACGGATAAAAGGTTGTCATTACATAGTGGCCAATCTCTGGAAGCCAGGTGAAGTTTCCCGGTGCTGTTGTTGGGAATACCTGTGGAACCGTCTTCTCATACTCGGCTGGAATCACATCATTATCAAAGAAGAAATAACGATCCATGTATTCCTTCTCACCCTGGCGAGCCTTCTTTGCCCACTCATGATCCTCTGACGTATGATTCATAACAAAATCCATGCAGACGCTGATTCCCTTCTCATGGCAGGCACTCGTCAGATGTTCCAAATCCTCTATCGTTCCTAAGTTTTCCTGCACCTTTCTAAAGTCAGCTACTGCATAGCCACCGTCAGATCTGCCTTTTGGCGTATCCAAAAATGGCATCAGATGAATATAGTTGACATTGTTCTTTTCCAGATAATCAAGCTTTCCCTGTACACCCTTCATGTTCTTGGCAAAATTGTCAATGTAGAACATCATGCCAAGCATATCATTTTTCTTATACCAGTTTGGATCAGACTCACGCTTTGCATCAAGCTCCTTCAGCGTCTCATTTCTTTCCTGATAAAATGCCAGAAGCTTCTCACAAAGTTCTTCAAACATCTGATCATTTCCATATAATTCATTATACAGCCAATGAAGCTCACTCTTCCTTTTTTCAAAACGCTCAGTATAAATTTTTGTCATCTGTGTGTCGTTTTCTCCCATGTCTTTATCTCTCCTTTTCAACTCTTCTTAAAAACAAAAGGGATCCAAAACCAAATTTAGTAGCGGACCCCTTTC
>CAUCWU010000053.1 GCA_958446555.1 uncultured Lachnospiraceae bacterium
CAGATCAACGGAAAGACCAGAGGTACAGTTGCAATCGCAAGAGATTGTGATAAGGATACCGCAATTGCAGCCGGAAAAGAAGTAATTAAGGATAAGCTGACCGGAAACATCATTAAGGAAATCTATGTTCCGGGAAGAATTATCAATATCGTTATGAAATAATGCCAAGGGTCAAAAACTCAAAAGTCGATTGTGCTTGCACGATGAGAAATTTGAGTTTGGAACCCGCAAAAATATCAAGCACGAATGGCCGCGGCAAGATGGCATCGCCTCAAGCTGTGGCCATTTGTGTAAATTTATTTCGGAAAAGAGGCTTTTATGAAGATGTGCAAAAGGATCAAGGCAGCTGTGATGGCACTGTGTCTGGCAATCGCTATGTGCGCGTTTTCCATTCCACAGACCGTTCACGCTGAATATGGCGACAATGCTTATGCATTTATGACGCAGTTACAGTCGAATTACCCGTATCGTATGGTAAATTCATCAAATGGAATGTTGGCAGGAGCAGAGGAGTGGCTAAAAGCACAAGTTGTCACGATGGGCTATGAGTATATAACTCAGCCATTTACAAAAACCTCATCAGATGGTGTGACCCCGTGCTATGGAGAAAACATAATCTTTTCCAAGCAGGGAGCAAGTGACCGCGTCATTGTGATCGGTGCTCACTATGACTGTGTAGAGCATACCTTTGGTACCGATGACAATGCATCCGGAGTCGGTGTGCTTCTTGAGCTTGCAAGCATTTATAGCACAAAAGAGTCACCGTACACACTGAGATTTATCCTCTTTTCAGCAGAGGAGCCAGGTTGTCTTGGTAGCCAGTATTATGTAGAAAACTTAAGTCAGGAAGAGCGAGATCGCATTGCCTGCATGATTAATATTGATACGATTGCAGCAGGTGACAACATGTACCTTTACGGAGGTGCTGTGGATGAAAATGGAAGCATTGTCAGAGACTGGGCAGTGTATCAGGCACAGTCAGCTGCTGATCTGTTAGGTCTTCCAATGTCCTTCCATCCAGATGTTAACGACAGCTTCCCAACACCGACAAAGACAACTGCCAGTGACCAGATGGCATTCTCCAATGCAGGAATTCCGTATGTCTACTGTGAGGCATCTAACTGGAATGGCGAGCCGTACACCAACTTCTATGAGACGAGCAATCCGAATGTCGTAGGTGGCACGGTAATGCACAATGCAGAGTATGATAATCTGACTTTTATTGAGAATACATTTGGAACTCGCGCTTATGAGCATCTTCAGGCGTACAGCAAGCTACTTGACTACTTCATTGAAAATATGAAAGAGAACGAGTACACAGCTGGTTATTCATTTGAAGATACGAACACCAAAGCTACCACAACCGATTCTGTCTATTTCAGAGAAAAACCGACCCAGTACAGCCAGTCAATCAAGCTTCTCGATGCAGGTACCGAGGTGACTGTAACTGGATATCATACCAGCTGGTGTCGTGTCGAGGTGGATGGCACCGAGGGCTATATCAAAACCGACTATCTGACAATGGAGTCGGATGTGGAACCTGTTTCAGAAGAAAATGAAAGTGAGCCAGCAGAGAGCGCTTCAGATGAGAGTGAAACTGAGGCTGTTTCAGTAGAAAATGAAACAGAGGCAGTTTCAGAAGAAGGAAAATCAGAAGGCGAGTCCGAGTCTGCAACAGAGAATGCTTCCAATGAAGCGACATCCAAGGAAATCGTTTCTAGTGAAGCAGCTTCACAGGGAGAGTCACAGTCTGTATCTGCTTCCTCTAGCCAGAGTGTTTCAGGTTCAGAGAGCAATGACCAAAATGTAATCACAAAGGTAATCAGCCAGCTGAAGAATGATCCGTCAACACTTCGAATTGTGCTGATTGCGGTGATTGTCATCATCGGTATCTGGCTGTGTGTATTCATCGCACTGCACAGAAAGAAGGTTTCTCAGGCAGAAGAAGACAGCGAGAAATCAACTGAAGAAACTGACGAGCACAGCGAGAGAACCAGTGAAAATAATAAGGAACCAAGAACAGCTGCAAAGCCAGTTCGAAGAGCAAATCCAAAGTCAAAACCAGAATCGAAATCAGAAGTAGAAACTGAGGACAAATTAGAAACTGGATCAACAACTGGATTTGAAAAGCCGAGCGAAGAGAAAGAAGACTCTGACAAAAACTGAGGTAATTGAATGTCATGAGAGTCCACGAGGACAGGGAAAATTGGCACGAAGTGCTGTGCCACTTTCACCCCGTCCCCATGGCTCTCTTTTTTTCACCGTTTATTGAGGAAAATTTGGCGGTGATGGCTTTTTCGGTTTTGCGAGCATCTTTGATAGCTGTCTCAAAAGCTCAACTCTTTTTCTCTCTTTTGGAGAGAGGTTAGCAGTCAACTGTGATACAAGCGCATCGGTCTCTTCATCGCTAAAATTCATATGCTTGCCAGAAATTTGGCGGTTTATGCCAAGCAAAAATGAAACCAATTCATTCTGATTCTTTCCGGCTGCCTCATTTACCATCTGTCGGATGAATTGTGCTTTTTCTGGTGGCATATTGTCAAACGGGGTTGGCATTGTGTGCATCACCTTCTTCCGATTCATATTCGCGGTAAAGCCGCGTCATCTGAGCGAGATTTGTCACCATATCAAGTGTCTCAAGCTCCCTTGGCGTGCAATATTCGCGGATCGACTGAGAAAGACCGGTCAGTGGATCTTGCCCATCCTTGCTGCAGGCCTCAAGAGATTCCTCTTCCTCGTCAAGTCGATGCATGGCCTGCTGAAGCTCAAACATGCGCACACAGATGCGGCAAGCATCCCGAAGCGGTGAGTGCATGTACGGCAAAGAGGCCTTTAAAATCTGAATGTGGCGCTCTTGTGGCATAAGGCACCTCTTAGATACACGATCTTTAATGGAGTATATGCACACAACCGTTTTATTAGTACAGCCTTTCTAGCTTTGCCTTCATACCTTATAGTAGGATGTAAGAGTTGCAGGCAAGCAATTCGAGGCATCGTAAAATAGTTTTGATAAGGAGCAGCATATGCTTATTATAGAACAAAATGCAGTCTACGAGCTTGACTGCGAATGCTTACAAAAAAAACGAGGGCGATTAGCGAATAACAATTGCAAAGAAGGTTCCTCAAAAGAGACTGTAATCGTACAAAAGGGTGGCGTCTGTAAAGAACAGCTTACCTATACCGGAAAAGGGGTGACGGTGGCAGTGCTAGATACCGGTCTGTATCCACATCCAGATTTTAAGGATCGCATCGTCGGCTGGTATGATGCAGTGGAAAGAGAGGCGCATCCGATTGATCCGAACGGACATGGAACACAGGAAGAAGGGAAATTTTAGATTTAATCTTTATAAAAGACTAGATTTTTACACAGAACTGTGCTATTCTATCTATAACAGATGCCTACAAAAGTTTAGAAATAACGAGGTGCGGGGAATGAATATGATGATAATGAAGGAAGCAGCGACGCTGGAGAGAACATCTGCGAATGAAGGCGTACAGCTGCAGTCGCTGACATTAAGCGAGGGCACGATTCGGTTTGAGCCGGACGTGACCGAATATAATGTAACGGTTGCAGAGGATGTGACAAAGATCCTAGTAAAAGGCGTCACTTGCGACGAAGAAAGCTTTTACACGGTAAGTGGAAACACGAACATGGTGAAAGGCAAGAATGAGATTGTTGTCACAGTGACAGACAAGGATGGCAATATTGGTCATTACTACATTCATGTGCAGGTGGGAGAATTACAATCACAAGTCGAGGAAGCTTCATCAGAGTCGCAGATGCAAGTCTCACAAAGTGCTGGAGTACAGGCTTCACAGAGTGCCCAGTCTAGCTCACAAAATGCATCAGAAGGCTCACAGTCAATTCTTTCTAACGTGACTGGTGAATTTCAGACTTTTGCAGAAACTGTTACCTCAGGAAATCTTCAATATGTCACCTATGGCGTGTTAGGGTGCGGTGCACTTGCCGTGGTTCTTTGGATTGCGGTTTTCATTCGCAGAGCAGCTGTAAAGAGGCGCTATAAACAGGAAAGAAAAGCACATGCTGCCAGAAGAAAAGAGCAGCAAAAGCAGTGGGAGCTTGCCCATACTCAGCAGGATATTCTTTTAAAGCAGGTCGATGATCTGCTTGAGAAAAAGAAGACGACACGCGGTCCAAAGGTGAGAGAGGAAGAGCCTGAGGCGGATTATGACGAAGGCTATACAGAAGATGACGACGATTACGGCGATTATGATGAAGAACAAGAGGCCGAGCTGGATCGTTGGTTAGCCGGACTGGATGAAGATGGCCAGGACGAGGACAGGTGATTTGATGGTAATAAAGATAGATTTTAACAGCGACGAAGCGATTTACATGCAGATTACAAACCAGATTATTATGGGCATTGCCAAGCGCCAGATCTGCGATGGTGATCAGCTGCCGTCTATCAGAAATATGGCAGATGAGATTGGCATCAATATGCATACGGTAAATAAAGCGTATTCTTTGCTCAGACAAGAAGGTTATGTAAAGCTAGACCGTAGAAGAGGTGCAATTGTCAGCGTGGATGTCGATAAGATCGAAGCGATCGAAGCCATCCGCAGAGAGTTATCTGGCACACTCGCGAAGGCAAACTGCATGCAGATCTCAAGAGAGGAAATTCACGAACTCGTGGATGAAATCTACAATAAACATTTAGCAGATAGACAAAGTCAGGAGGAGTAATTATGCTTTGTGAGCAATGCAGGATGAGGGAAGCCAGCATTGTCATCCGTGAAGTGGTAAATGGAACTGTGACCGAGCGCAATCTTTGTAGTGAGTGCGCATCTCAGTCGGATCTGGGTGGAATTTTGATGGATTCAGCTAGCCCATTTGCCAAACTTTTATCCGGAATTCTTGGAATTAATGATTCCAGACACAGTGAGGAGGAGGATGCATCGAATTTGTCCTGTCCGACCTGTGGAATGACATATAAAGAATTTGTTCAGGACGGCCGCTTCGGATGTGCCGACTGTTACAATACATTTGGGCTTTTGATCAATAATAGCATTAAAAAGATACAGGGAAACAATTCCCATACTGGTAAGAAGCCGCGCTTTTCGGGCGATAAGAAGATTCATGCAGATATGGTTGCTGATGCCAAGAAAAAGCAGAGCTTAACCGAGCAGCTTGAGATTTGTCAAGCCAAGCAGAAAGAGGCGGTTAGCGAAGAGGATTATGAGAAGGCAGCCTATTACCGTGATGAGATCAAGAAGATAAAGGAAAGGATTCAGGCTGGCGATGAAATGGTATGAGGAAAAGGATGCGGAAAATGATGTCATCGTTGCAAGTAGAATCCGACTGCTTCGCAATTTGCGCGACTATAAGTTTCCGTGGAAATTAGAAAAAGAGGAAGCTGGAAAGCTGACAGGTGAGCTTGAGGAAAAGCTTCGAGGAATCGGAAACATCGACGGCAGAAGTTACAGTGTCTATGATCTTTCAGGCATGACACAGACGGAGCGAAATGCATTAAGAGAGCGCCGCATGATCAGCAGAAGAGCGGCCAAGGAGCCAGGTCAGGCAGGACTGATCCGATCAGCTGATGAGGCAGTGAGCCTTACAATCAACTGCGAGGATCATCTTCGCATGCAGGTTAGCCATGCAGGTGCCCAGCTTCATCAGTCTTGGAAGGAGATGGATAAGATTGATGACTATGTCAACGAGCTGTATCCATATGCATTTGATGATCAGGTAGGATATTTGACAACCTATCCGACCAATATTGGAACTGGCATGAGAGCCTATTTGGTGCTTCATCTGGCTCTACTGGATTCAGTCAGCCGATTTGATGATATAGTTGACGAGATTGGTCGATTTGGGTTAAAATTAAAGCCGGCGTTTTCCAGCGACCGACAGTTAAATGGAAATATGTATGTGCTGTACAATGAGAAGACACTTGGAACAAGCGAGGAGGAGATTTTGGAGCTTCTTGACAAGGTAGGCGGACAGCTTGCAGGACAGGAGCGGACACTTCGCGACAACTCAATTGAGCAGCACAGACTTGAAGTCGAGGACATCTGTTATAAGGCCTATGGTACGATTCGATATTCAAAGCTGATGACGTTAAAGATGGGCATGCATCTAGTCTCACAGCTTCGTTGGGGACAGGAAAAGCAGATTATTCGCTTTAAGGAGTATTGTAATTTTTATGAAATCATGATGGGGATGCAGGAAGCCAATTTAATGGCACAAAATAAGGCAGCAAAAGATGCATCTAAGCAAAATCAGCTAAGAGCTGAGTATCTAAAAAGTCATTTGCCAGAGTTAGTGCAGTAATTTGGGGCAGTTGCATCCTATCACTATGGAGGAAAAACACTTATGTTTGAACGATTTACAAACCGGGCACAGGAGGTTATCAGTGAAGCCAAGCAGGCTGCTTCTGAATTGGAGCAAAATTATATTGGAACTGAGCACCTTCTTCTTGGCCTCGTGCGTGTTTCGGACAGCGTGGCAAGCAAACTTTTGCAGGAGCATGGCGTTACCGAGGAGCGTCTGCAGGAGTTAATCTCGTCTTTAATCACACCGATCAGTTCGGTCAGTGTGCGCGAGCCGGATGGGTTCTCACCGGAGGCTTTTCGCGTGATCCAGAGCAGCTATTTGGAGGCAAAGCGTTTTCGTTCCAGCCTGGTCGGAACTGAGCATATCTTAATTGCGATGCTCAAAAGCTTCGACTGTGCAGGAACCAAACTTCTTAATACAATGAAAGTAAACATTCGCCAGCTCTATATTGAACTGGTGTCGGCAAAGGATGGAGACGTGGCTGCGGCAAGAGAGGATGTAGAATCCCTTCAGTATTCCAGAAACAGCCAGAGTAAGACACCGCTTCTTGACCAGTACAGTACCGATCTGACTGAGCTTGCAAAAGAGGGAAAGATCGATCCGGTGATTGGACGAGAGCAGGAGATCAACCGTGTTATCCAGATTTTAAGCAGACGTACCAAGAACAATCCATGTCTGATTGGTGAGCCGGGTGTCGGAAAGACAGCAATCGCAGAAGGTCTTGCCAGCCGAATCTATGAGGGCAATGTGCCGGAGACAATCGCTGGAAAGAGAGTCGTCACACTGGATATGGCTGGTATGGTGGCAGGCTCTAAGTACCGCGGTGAGTTTGAGGAGCGCATGAAGAATGTCATCAATGAGGTTCGAAATGACGGACAGACGCTTCTTTTCATTGATGAGCTTCACACATTGGTTGACGCAGGCGGCGCAGATGGTGCAATGAACGCATCCAATATCTTGAAGCCGTGTCTGGCAAGAGGTGAGCTTCAGATTGTCGGTGCGACAACAATCGACGAGTATCGAAAGCACATCGAAAAGGATGCCGCATTGGAGAGACGTTTCCAGCCAGTTATGGTTGAGGAGCCATCCGAGGAGGAGACAGTTGCAATCTTAAAGGGACTTCGCCATGTCTACGAGGAACATCATAAGGTTGAGATTACCGATGCAGCATTGGAGGCAGCTGTCAAGTTATCAGCTCGCTATATCAATGACCGATTCTTGCCAGATAAGGCAATTGATTTGGTCGATGAGGCAGCTTCTAAGGTTCGTTTGGCTGCTTTTGTCGCACCGGAGGCTGTCACAAAGCTAAAGAAGGATATCGAGACACTAAATCAGCAAAAAGAGAGTGCAATCCAGGAGGAGGCATTTGAGAAGGCTGGTGAGATCAAGAAAAAGCAGGAGAAAAAGCAGGCTCAGATCAATCGTCTGATGGAAAAATGGGAGAAGGAAAAAGAGTCAACCCGCCCGCTCACTTGAGGAGGGCGAGGCGAAGAGACTGATGAATCTTGAAAATGTCCTTCATGAGCGTGTTGTTGGCCAAGAAGAGGCTGTCACGGCAATTTCAAAGGCGATCAGAAGAGGCCGTGTCGGATTAAAGGATCCAAAGAGACCAATCGGTTCCTTCCTGTTTTTGGGACCAACCGGTGTCGGAAAGACCGAGCTTTCAAAGGCACTTGCTCAGGCTATGTTTGGCACAGAGAATGCGATTATTCGTGTTGATATGTCCGAATATATGGAAAAGCATAGTGTCAGCAAGCTAATTGGATCACCGCCAGGATATGTCGGATATGAGGAGGGTGGACAGCTTTCCGAGCGCATCCGTCGAAATCCATATAGTGTGCTTCTGTTTGATGAGATTGAGAAAGCGCATCCAGATGTCTTTAATATTCTGCTTCAGGTACTTGATGACGGACAGATCACCGATGCACACGGCAGAAAGGTTAGTTTCAAAAATACCGTTATTATTATGACCTCCAACTGCGGTGCAGCCAATATCATGGCACCAAAGAGACTTGGATTTGGCGCAGCTTCTGATGCCAAGGCTGACTATCAGCAGATGAAGGCAAAGGTGATGGAGGATGTCAAGCTAAGCTTCAAGCCGGAGTTTTTGAACCGTATTGACGAGATCATTGTATTCCATCCTCTATACAAGGAGGACATGAAGGCAATCCTCGATATCATGCTTCGTTCTGTTACTGCTCGTGTGCTTGAGAACATGGAGTTAAAGCTCAAGGTGACCGATGAGGCAGAGGACTATTTGATTGAGAAGGGCTTTGATGAAAAGTATGGTGCGCGTCCGCTTCGAAGAGCACTCCAGACGTATTTAGAAGACTCTATGTCAGAGGAAATCTTAGAGGGTCGCATTGAGCGCGGTGACAGTGTAACCGTGGAGAAGGGCGAGAACGGATTAAAGTTTTCGGTGCGCCATAAAAGAAAAACGGTAGCAAAATAAAGTTGATTTTTTAGTTGGAAAATGAATTTCAATATGCTATACTAGGAACGTAATAGGCGGTCCGCCTTTGTAAGCGGGCCGCAATTCGTATACGAAATGCAATGCAGGAGGAAACAGCAATGGCAGGAATTAAGGAATTAATCCGCACTGAGGAAGACAATACATTAAGCTTTGGAAACTATGATCTTCCGACAAAGGGAAAGGTTTCGGATTATGTATTTGACGGAGATGTATATAAGGTAAAGACCTTCAAGGACATCACCAGATTAGAGAAGAACGAGACATTTGCCTATGAATCAACACCGGGAACTGTTGTTACCGATTATAAGGAGACTGAGGATGAGATTTCCTTTATCGTAGGTGGTTTTCAGGATACCCAGATCATCGTTGCAGTAGAGGATGACACCGAGTATCAGGTAAGTGTGGATGATGCCGTAATTGAAAATTATGAGACCAATCTTTCTGGAAAGATCGTAATCTCACTTGAGCTTGAGCCGGGATGTGTAAAGAAGGTTCTGATCCGCAAGAAATAAGGCAGACTCATAAACAAACTCATAAATTTGTACATAAGCTGCATGGAAATAAACCATGCAGCTTTTTTTAGGAGGGCTTATGAAAGCAAAACAAACCGCTTTTTTCTGTAAGGAATGTGGCTACGAATCTGCCAAGTGGATGGGGCAGTGCCCAGGCTGCCGCCAGTGGAATACCTTTGTGGAGGAGCCGACAGCAGGAACGACTGTGAAGTCTTCAGGTAGTGCAAAAAAGATTGGTCTAGAGCCGTCAAAGCCACTTCGGTTAGACGAGATCAATACCGATGAGGAAAATCGAAGTAGCACCGGATTAAAGGAGCTTGACCGTGTGCTTGGCGGTGGCCTAGTGACAGGATCACTGATTCTTGTCGGAGGTGACCCAGGTATCGGAAAATCGACTCTTTTATTGCAGGTATGCCGAAATTTAGCTGTATCTGGTAAAAAGGTTCTCTATGTTTCCGGCGAGGAGTCGGCTCGTCAGGTTAAGATGAGAGCAGACAGACTTGGCGGCTTTTCGGGTGAGCTTTTGTTACTTTCTGAGACCAATCTGGAACGAATTGACACGGTGATCACAAAAGAAATGCCACAGATTGTCGTGATTGACTCGATTCAGACGATGTACCGAGAAGATGTGTCATCGGCGCCGGGCAGTGTCGGACAGGTAAGGGAATGTACCAATACCTTGATGCAGATTGCAAAGGGCAGAGGAATTACGATCTTTCTGGTTGGCCATGTGACAAAGGAAGGTGTGGTTGCCGGTCCTAGGGTGTTAGAGCATATGGTAGACACAGTTCTTTATTTTGAGGGAGACCGCAGTGCAATGTATCGAATCCTTCGAGCAGTGAAGAATCGTTTTGGTGCGACAAATGAGATGGGCGTATTTGAGATGGTTCAGGCAGGACTAAAGGAAGTGGCCAATCCGTCTGCCTATCTGTTAGAAGGTCGAAGTCTCGATAGTAGTGGTACTGTCACCACCTGTCTGATGGAGGGAACACGTCCTATCATGCTAGAAGTTCAAGCACTTGTCTGCCGGACAAGCTTTGGACTGCCAAGACGAACCAGTGCCGGACTCGATGGAAATCGTGTGAATTTGTTGATCGCTGTGCTAGAAAAGCGAATGGGC
>CAUCWU010000054.1 GCA_958446555.1 uncultured Lachnospiraceae bacterium
AGAATACACCAAAGTAAGTACATCCATCCATGATTGCTGACTCATCCAGTGAATTTGGAAGATTTTCAAAGAACTGAATGAAGATTGTTACGGAAATGATATCAGTTCCGCAAAGAAGAATGATGTAACCTGGAATGGAATTGATCAGATGCATATTGTACATGATCTTGTAAACAGTAACCTGCATTGCAATACCTGGAAGAAGGCTGGCAAATAAGAACAGGTTACGGATTAAGCCTCTGCCTGGGAAGGTGAAGCGGTTTAATACATAAGCAAGCATTGCACCAAACATGATGGAGAAGAACAGTACAACAACCAGAATGATTAAACTGTTGATAAATGCAACACCCATGTTGGCCTTTTCAAATGCCTCGGTAAAGTTCTTAAAGTATAAGCTGCTTGGAAGCTTCATAACATTTGTTGAAGCGTATTCCTCTGGTGTCTTAAGTGCAGTGATGACACAGCTGACAACCGGTAGCACGGCAATAAAGCCAGCTAGAATCAGAGAAAAATATTTGATAAATATCCATACATACTTTGCGATACGATTTTTCACTGTCATCTTTATGCCTCCTTACTTAATGCCCTGCTTCTTTATCTGCTTTGCAATCTTTCTGTTTCTGCGCTCTTCCCTTGCATCCTCGTCAATCAGCTTCATAACTACCTGCTGGAAGATCGTGACAATAAAGATCAGACCCATCAAAACAACTGCCATTGCTGCTGCAAGACCAATCTTACCCTTTTCATGTGCCAAGCTGTTCATCATAACGAAATAGGTTGCGGTTCCAAATGTACCACCTGTGATAACGTATGGCGGCTCGAATGCACTTAAAGAACCTGAGATGGAAAGAATCATGTTCAATACGATAACCGACTTGATACTTGGAAGCATGATATAGCGAAACTTCGGCCATGCATTTGCACCATCGATGGATGCTGCCTCATACAGACACGGGTCAACTGACATCATTGCGCCAAGGAAAAGTACCATGTTTTGTCCCATATAGCGCCATACAGAGGTCGCCGCAAGAGATGCATTGTTGATTCTTGTATCCTTCAACCAATACGGAAGGCTCTCTGGATTTAATCCGATCCAAGAAAGAACGGTATCAAGAACGAAGCCTCTTGTATAGAAGAACTTGAAGATAAATCCGATTGCAATACCGCTGATCAGATACGGGAAGAAGATTAAGCCCTTAAATAAAGAACTTCCTCTTACCTTAAAGCAAAGAATCGTAGCGAAATACAGAGCCAATGCCAACTGAACAAATGATGCGACGATATAGTAACCTGCCAATTTCAATGAATTGAAGCAGTCATCTCTGGTAAACACATCAACATAGTTTTTAAAGCCGATATACACATTATTCTTACTGTCGTAAGACTTCATCTTGTACAAGCTGAACTCAAACATCTTTGCAAACGGAACGTATGAAAAAATAAGTAACAGCAGAACCGGCACAAACATAAAGGTGATAATTACCAGCCATTGCTGTACCTTTCTGCTTCGGAACCACTGTCCAAACGTCTTTTTTGATTTTACACTTGCAGCAGAAGCAGCCATCACAATTCCTCCTTCTCTTAAGACACACCTTATACCATACACGGCACATCTGAATCTCAGATGTGCCGCTTTGTAAGACTTCTCACCTTTTTACTTTTTCTTTGTAACTGAACTCATCTGAAAGGGATTACTCAGCTGCTACACCAGATCCGTATACATACGGTGCTGGCTCTACGCCATACTCTTCCTGAGCTGCTGTCCAAGCATCGTTCCACTCAGCTACGATGTCTTCCATTGTCATATCACCAGTCAGTGCATGCTCAAGAATATCCTGTACATGAGTATTGTCGCTGTTTAAGGAAACCTCAGACTCGGTATTGATCTCACCAAACAGATCCTCCTCGCCTTCCGGTGCCGGGTTATCAACAACCAGCTCTACGCCATCGAATGCGGATAATACATCCGGATACTCATCGCCTACACAGATCGGAATACCACCCTGATCATAGGAGAAGCCAGACTCTTCGGTCAACCACTTTACATAGATCATAGATGCCAACTGATTGTCATAATCAGAATGAACATTGATACCATAGCAGTAGTCTGGGCCTGCAGATGCGTACTGCTTTCCGTCTACGGTAATTGGGAATGGCATGTAACCGATATCATCTGCATTGTCGCCTGCCTCCTGCATCTGAACAACTGCCCAAGAACCAAGAACCATACATCCAATCTCACCGTTGTTGATCATACCCTTGCAGCCTTCCCAGTCGGTTGTGGTCGGGTCATCCTCGATCAGTCCCTGAGAAACTGCCTGATACAGAATGTTATAAACTGCGAACGGTCCTGTCTCCTCGCCGTTGTCTGCGAATGGATTCTCGCCGTGTACGATACCGTAGTTCATAAAGTCCGGATCACCAGTTGCACATCCGCCGATGTAAGCATCCCATGCGCCCATTGTCCAGCCTGCTGCGAAGTTGGTGTACATTGGAATTGCATCGGTGTTATCCTTAATCTTCTGAAGTGCTTCGATAAACTCAGTTGGAGTCTTTGGCATTT
The DNA here is from genome assembly GCA_958446555.1 of uncultured Lachnospiraceae bacterium. Classification (GTDB taxonomy): domain Bacteria; phylum Bacillota; class Clostridia; order Lachnospirales; family Lachnospiraceae; genus Anthropogastromicrobium. The sequence continues at coordinate 2,564 of CAUCWU010000054.1, forward strand.
CAGTAACACCAGCCTCCTCGAATACCTTCTTATTATATACAATACCCTGTGCATTTCCGGTAGAAGGAATTCCGTAAACATTGCCGTCATATGCGAAGTTGTTTAACAGAACATATTTCTCATCCAGAGTATCCTTATCGCCGTAGCTGATGAACTCATCTGCTAATTCATTCTTCTGAAGATTGGTCGGGATACCACAGATATCGCCCCAGTCATCAGTTGTCAGACGAAGTTTAATATCCTCAGCATAGTCAGTAACTGCCTCGTACTCGATTGTGATGTTTGGATACAGCTCATTGAATGCCTTGATGTAATCCTGGAATGTAGTGTCAACGATATCGGTTCTGTGTGTTAAGACTTTGATCGTTGCTTCCAGATCGGTGTAATCCTCACCAAGTGTAATGGAATCAATTGTTGGAAGTTCCTTTGCCTCATCTGCAAACGCTGCTGTTCCCATAGATGCTACCATTGAACCTGCCATAACCAGTGCTGTAAGCTTTCTTACTTTCATGTTTTTACCTCCACTTTTCCGTGTTTATTAAGTTAATTTAGCTTAATTTTTATGGTTTTATAATAACACGCACTATTGCATTTTGCATCATTTAATCTTGTTTTTTATAGAAGGATCTTGCAAAACTTTTCAAAAATAGCATAAGAAGGAAATCTGTATTTGATTTTTGCCCATCATTTTTCACAAATGACATTTTGATTTGTTTTACAGGTACAATTTTCACTATTGTTTGTCGATTGTTGTTTTCTTTTGTTTATTTCATTTATTTTAAGTTATTTAAGTTTATCTTTAATTTTATCTTTAATATTTTTTATGCTAAAAAGCTTGATTTTTCGTTTTAAGTGCCGTATACTCCCAACTAGAAGAGATGATTCTTGCAAAAAATATACTGATATTGCGAAGTGTTCTTTTGAGAAAGGGGTTTGCTTCTTATGAATAATCCACAATTTCTATCGGATTTCTTGTCTGGTATGTCACCAGCATCTCGAGTTTCTGTCTCAGCAATGCGTCGTCTGATTGAAAAATCCACACCAAAGATTTCTCCCAACTTTGACCCGGCTCCGCCTATTTTTCTTTCGGCTACCCTGTCACTCTCTGATATTCGTCTGTTTGACGCAAACTTCGCACCGGCAAATGGATATGCAATTCTTTTTGTATCGGAAGGGCGAGGCTTTTTAGAAACTGCTGGAAATGACGGTGAGGGAACTACTCCTTCGGTCGTTCGGCACACGTTAAAAAATCATTCTTTCTTCTTTTTTCCACTGTCAAAATCATGGCGTCTTTGCATGGAAAATACTGCGTGGGAATGTTATCTTTTCTTCTTGGGTGGCGATTCTGCTTCCTATTATTATAGGTTGTTTTCTGACTCTGCCAAAGAGGCATTTGCAATCAGTGGCTCCTCAATGCTTCCGATCTCACTGACCCACCTGTATGATTCCTTCTCGGAATGTAAACGCGATCCACTATGGGTTTGTGAACAATTAACCAGTCTTTTATGTCTCACAGTAAAAGAGGCTCGCTGCTATGCGCAGTCGAGCCTTCCATCAATGGTTCCTTCTTATTTAATTTCGATTCGAGATTTGTTTCATAAAGAGTTTGATCAGCCATTTTCTCTTACGATGCTCGAGTCCCAGTATCAAATCAGTCGCTTTCGCATTGCGCACGAGTTTACAGCTGCTTTCGGGCAGTCACCAATTGCCTATCTCAATGAGCTTCGGCTGCAAAAGGCATGTAAGCTTTTGACGAACAGCGATGCACGAATTGGGGAGATCAGTGCTAAGGTAGGATTTGAGAGCACAAATCACTTTATTAATCTGTTTCGTAGGCAGCATGGGATGACACCAGGGGCGTATCGGAAGCGGTATCAGGGGTGAGTTATCACACTTGCACCCTCTACTAGATTTCCACTGATCACAATCAAATGTCCTGGTCCTTTGTCGAGTCCCTTGACTCTCGCAATGATGCGCTCTGCCGCTGCCTTTGCCATCTCTGGCATGTCAACTCCGTATGTCGTAATTGCGACATTGCAAACCGGCATGAACAAGAAATTATCATAGCCAACCACAGAGATATCCTCCGGCACACGATAGCCATTGTCCTCAAGCTCGTGAATCAATATGCTTGCCGTCTGATCGCAGTTGCACACAAATGCCGTCGGCATATCTTTCGGAAGCTTTGGTTCAATAATCTCCATCGTTCCCGGCACACGGTCTTCAATAATCCAATCGTTTCGTTCCTCGATTCCGTACTGACGAATCGCCTTTAAATAGCCGAAATATCGGTCAACGATACTGCCATTTGAGTGAATGCTTCCGACATACGCAATCTTTTTATGGCCTTTTTTGATCAGATGTCTGGTTGCTGTGTACATGCCATAAAAATTGTTGGAAATGATGCAATCCACATCAAACTCTGCCTCATAAAAATCTAGAAAAATCATCGGCATGCCAGACTCTCTCTCCAACATTCTTAAATAGGCTCTGCTGATTTCACCCATTACAATCAATCCATCAATTCGATGGTCGCTGATCATAGCTGGAATTGTAACAGTTTCCTCTTCATCTGTCTTTAACACGCAAAATGCCAAAAGGCAATTGTGGGCTGCACAAGCGACTGCTAATTCCTGATATAGCTTCCAGTAAAATGAGGAACCATTTCCCAGATACCGCTCCTGAACAAGTACCCCAATATTGACTGATGTTTTCGTCACTGACTGTGAACCTGGTGCCTGGTATCCCATCTCTGTCGCCATTGCCTTGATTTTTTCACGAAGCTCCTCACTGACGCCGCGCTGGTTGGCTAACGCATTGGAAACGGTCACAGTGCTAACACCCAATTTTTCTGCTATGTCGGACAGACGTACTGCTTTTCGTGCCATAAATACGCCTCCATTCTATACTTTTTATGTTTTTTTCTTAATTTTAAGTATAGAATGCTTTATAAATTATGTCAAGTGAATTTACTGAGCATTTGTTTTCGATATTCAGAGGGTGTGATACCCTTTTTCTCTTTAAAAAGTCGGATGAAATATGCTTTACTTTTATAGCCACATTCCTCTGAAATGTTCGTCACTGTGTTCTCGCTATTTGTCAAGCGATAGCAATTTTGTTCGAAATTTATTTTAAAATCGCTTTCCGAAAGATGTTCCTCTTTGACCAAGCAATGGTTCACGCCACTCTCCATATTGGTAGTAGCTGCATCATTTAATAGTTTCAAAATCGAACTTAAAATGACAAAATTATCAGGCGCTGACAAAATAAAATGATCTGCATATTTTTTTATCATTTCAAATATGGCATATTCCAACCTGTCTCATATTTTTCCTGAGATATCGTGAATTCTTTGTTGATTATTTCATCTTGAACGCCCCTTTTCCGTTGTTCTTTACCTCATACAATGCACTGTCCGCACTTCTGCACAGTGACACAAAATCTTCTCCCTGTCCTGGGAAAAATGCACCACCGGCACTTGCTGATACTGCTACCTCTTCGCCTGTTGATAGTGCAAAATGAGAATTTTTTTTCTGGAACTGATCCATATACTCCTGCACCTTTTCATCTGTTGCGTTCTTTAGATACGCCACAAACTCATCACCGCCATATCTTCCAAGAATGCTTCCCTCCGGAAAACATGTCTTCATTGCCTTTGCAAAATGCTTCAGACACAGATCTCCGTTGTCATGTCCATAGGTATCATTGTATTTTTTGAAGTTATCCACATCAATAAAGACAAAAATACCAGGTGTCTTTGCCGCTATTTCTTCCTCGACAGCTGCCTGGAATGCACGTCTGTTTAAAATTTCAGTCAATGCATCTATGCTAGATAAGCCCATATAACGCTTTTTGTCTTTTTTCTCCATCAATACAATTGTGAGCATGTAAAGCACAGTAAATCCAACCAATATGCTGCCGTACACACCGCCCCATGCTGAGAAATACTGGGTGATATCAGAGATATTTTTATTTGCCAACTCAACTACCACATACCAACCTGACATACTGGAGATACTTCGATACGCAATTGTGGACTCTTCGCCTCTGATTTCGGCCGAAAAACGCCCCTCCTTCATACCTGAGCGCATATCCTTGATCCAGTCACTGTAGCTGTAATCCTCATGATAGTGGAAATTCTTTTGCTGAAGAAGTAGATTATTCCAATTGCCTGCTGTCTCGCTATCGCTGCTGATGCAGGTGATAAAATTCTCTGAATCGGCCTTTAATAGATGGACACTGACCTTTCCCTGAAGAAGCTCATAAATTCCAAGCTTTCGAAGATCCTCAATCATAATCGAGACATAGAGGCTGCTAATGTCCTCTGAACTTGATAGCGGTACAAAAACTGTCATCACCATCCTACCAGTTTCACTTGACTGGTAAGGATCTGAGATGAAAGAGGTTCTTGAACTTAACGCAAGCTTGTCCAATTCTTTCTTTTTAAAATCCGAAATTGCACAGTCACTACCAAAGATCGTTCCATCCTTTTCGATAAAACCGATGTCATAGAAAACTGTCTGATCTAAACCGCTTTGCAAGCGCGCTAAAATCGTCTCTGGCTCTTCATCCTCCATGCTATGGATTGTTTTCACATTCTCCTTCGCATAGTTTTGAAGATGGTCCATCGTCTCATTCATTTTCTCTGCATAGAGTCCAGTAATCAGTTCTAGATGCTCGGTATTGTAATTTTGCACAATTCGGCTCAAATGAAAATACGCAATCACAATCACGCCCATACAGACAGCCAAGTAGGCAAGAAGCAATCCCTTCTTTCGCTTTTTACTTTTTCTTCGATCTTTCATGATGCCACCTCTTGTGTCAGGTAATAGGAATCGATTAAAACAATTCCTGTATCAAAATATTTTTGTTTTGATGCTTCCCCGTTGATTAATGATTCCAACGAAAGAATTCCCTGATAGCCCATCTCGTCCTGCTTTTGAAGCAAGGTCACAGCTCGGTAATTTGAATCTAAGATAATCTGTCTTGTCTCCTGTGCCATATCAAATCCGACCATCACGATATCGCTTCTCTTTTCTTTGGTAAGCGTATTTACAATGCCGATTGTGGACGTATTATTGCAGCCAAAAATTCCTTTTAGATTCTCGTGATCACTTAACAATGTCGATACATCAGACTGTGCTTTCTTTACATTGCCACCATTTACATAGATGTCCTGTGCAATCTCCCACTGTACCGGTGCATAATTGGCCCAGTAATCTAAAAATCCGGAGACCCGATTTACCATCGCCTGAGACGTATCAGATGACAGCACAATTCCAACCTCTAGTGGCTCTGATACGAGATTTCCAGCTTCCTTTAACATTTGAAGCATCTCTTTTGCCGCCGTCTCTCCGGCTCCCATATTGTCGGTCATAAAGCAAGCATCAAAATCGCCACTGTTGATTGAGGAATCAATTAGCACAACTGGAATCTCATTCTCTCTCGCTTTTTTACAGCTTGGCACTAGCTCGTCTGAACTTGCTGGTGCCAACAAAATTCCATCTGCTCCCTCTTCGATTGCCTGATCCACCAAAGAAATCTGCTCCGAGATCGCTGTCTCATTGTCAATCCCACCTAAATAAACAGCTGCATCAATCTTTTCTGCCGCCTCTGTCACGCCGTCAATCACACTCTCCCAGTAAGCGCCATGATAATTTTTTAGAATCACATAGATCTTTGATTCACTGTCTGGATTGGCAATACAGGTGTAATCCACGATTGCTGATTCCTGCTGTGTATCAGCAGATGTTTGCTGTTGCGACTTGCAGCCGCTAAGCATAAAAAAAACAGCGCCAATTGCAACTCCAATTGGCGCAAGCGGGCATTTTCTCCGTATTTTGTGCCTTCCGCGCACGTTTTGTTTCACTATCTGTATTTTCATCTAAACTCCCCAATAGAATCAGTTTTGTTATACAATTTCACGGTAAAATTTTATAACAATTTCTTACTCTCTATTATACAGCACAAAATTTTCATGTCAATTCTCAATTTTCGCGGTAATTTCATAGCTTGACAAATAAATGTCATTTCGCTATAATCAACCTATCTTCAAAGTAGGCTTAAAGAAAGGAAAAAAATTGTCACACGAAATCATATACATCACTGGAATGACCTGCATCAACTGCCAAAATCGAATCCAAACGACACTAAAGGCGCAAGATGGAATCACAAATGCAACTGTTTCTTATCAGCTGCAAACGGCAGAAATCGACTATGATCCAAATGAGATTCCACTAGAACAAATTTTGTCTGAACTTGGCCTTATCGCAGCTCTCTATTTTCTTTTACAATATTTTGGAATTTTGAATCGATTGGCACCGAACTCACTTGCCACTGATCAAATGGGCTATGGAATGCTTTTTGTAATCGGTTTAATCACCTCTGTCCTTTTGTAATCGGTTTAATCACCTCTGTCCACTGCATTGCAATGTGCGGTGGCATCAATCTGTCTCAGGTATTGCAAAAGACGAATGACACTCATATTTCACGCTCTATGTTTCAAAATGCACTGTCCTACCAGTTACAAAGGATGGTGTGTTGTCCGGTGGATGCAATCCATGGCCAATTTTGGATGATGATCGAACCGTCACCGACGATGAAATTCAGATTTCCTATGATGTTTTGAAAAATACGGCAGATGAACTGCCAAATTTCTTTCAGTAAATGATGAAACTGGGGTCAGGCACGGATAAACTCAGACCGTCAAATCTTGCAATTCTTCGCTTGAAAGTTGCATTTTCTCTGCCATACAGACACTCATGTAGGCAACTCGCTTTGCATGATTGCTCGTTACATGAGCAAGCTCTGCCTCCACACAGTCAAGTGCATAGGATCATGCACCAAGCAGACCTAAAACATCAAGTTGCATTAATAGTTCTCCTCATGAACCTCGAAGTAACTCTGTGGATGTGCACATACTGGGCAAACCTGCGGTGCCTTAGTACCAACTACGATATGACCGCAGTTGCGGCACTCCCATACCTTTACCTCGCTCTTTTCAAATACCTGCGCAGTCTCGATGTTCTTTAAAAGGGCACGATAACGCTCCTCGTGATGCTTCTCGATTGCACCAACTGCTCTAAACTTTGCTGCTAACTCTGTGAAGCCTTCCTTCTCAGCTGTCTTTGCAAAGCCCTCATACATATCGGTCCACTCATAATTCTCACCAGCTGCTGCAGCTGCTAAATTTTCCTTGGTGTCACCGATTCCACCCAGCTCCTTGAACCACATCTTTGCATGCTCTTTCTCATTGTCAGCTGTCTTTAAGAACAGTGCTGCCATCTGCTCATAGCCTTCCTTCTTTGCAACTGATGCGAAGTAGGTGTACTTATTGCGAGCCTGTGATTCTCCTGAAAATGCCTCCTGTAAATTCTTCTCGGTCTGTGTTCCTGCATACTTGTTTGCCATCGCTGTTTCCTCCGTTTTTGTTTCTGTATTCTGTGTTGTTTCTACCTTTTTAACGATCTTTTCAAAATCAGATGCTGGATGCTTGCACAGCGGACAGACAAAATCCTCTGGAAGTTCCTCTCCGACATACTCATAGCCGCAAATGGTGCAGCGCCAAACATTCTGACCCTCTTCGGTAGTACCAACTGCCTGCGGCTTTGGCTTAATATTGTTCAGATAATACTCATAGGTAACTGACGGAACACCGCTTAATACTTCCATATCGATAACTGTTCCGATAAATGAGTACGCATATTTTCTTACAACCGGCGCATAAATATCAATCATTTTCTCAAG
>CAUCWU010000055.1 GCA_958446555.1 uncultured Lachnospiraceae bacterium
ACACATACAGATCACCCTTACCTGTCACAAACGATACATTGCCGTTTTTATCGGTCTTTTCCTTGTGAAGTGGGAACAGCTCACTGTAATTCACCAAGCAAAATGATACCGATACGTTTTCTATCGGCTCACCGTGATTCGTTACGGTGACAGTCAATTTTACACAGTCTGCATAGCGCTTTGTCACATTCATCAGCGCATAGAGAGGGGTCTTATAGGCAATTTCAGCTGAACTTTCCAGATCAGAAAATGCCTTTGCGTGGACAAGCATGGACTTGGAAGCAGCTGCTGTAAACCAGCCCTTATCCAAAACCGGCTCCGGTTCACATGCGCCCAGATAATGCCAGTCACCGTCTGCCCACACTTCAACCCATGCATGATTGTCATCGCAGTGGGCCCAGCGCGGCACATAGCACTGTCTTGCCGGGATTCCGACACTTCTCATCGCAGATACGGCAAGTGTAGACTCCTCTCCACAGCGACCTCTTGCTGATTTACACATGCCAAACGGCGCAAGTGTGCGATCGTCTGACGGGATATAGGTTGCCTTTTCGTAACACCAATAGTTGACCTCAAGAGCAGCCTCTGTCATTGTCTTCTTGTCCTTGACACGATCTACTAACTCGCTGTAGATCCAGTTACGGCTTTCATCAAGATTCTCGTTATTGACGCGCACACTGAGTACATAGGTGAAAAATAGCTCTGCCGGCACTTTTCTCGCATACGGAATCGTTTGATACATCTTAAGATTTGATTTTATATAAGAAGCAATCACCTCTACGTCGTATGATGCAATATCACATGGATGCATGTAAGCATATAAATACTTTATGCAAATCGCCTCATCCGCATTTGCCTGCAAAATCCATGCATCCACCTCTTTTTTTCTGTTTGGACAGCACTGCATCCATTCTTCATACTGATTTTCAATTTTTTCCGTCAGCGACGGTGCCAGCTTCAGATTCATCTTTTCTTCTCTTTTCTCTTTTTAATTGATGCCCACGATTTGGCTCGTAGGCATTTTCTATATAATAGCCAATTCGTTATTCTGTTAACTCAACTTCAAGTACAGTATCTACTGCATCTGGAAGCACCGGATTTGGACCTAAATCAGCAAACACGATATCCGGATAATCGGTATGTACCCAGCTTGTTGAGATCGGCACCTCGCTTCCATCACATAACAGACGGATCTTCTTTACGGTACCTGGCTTAATTCCGGTAAGCGGCACTGGACCCATTGTATTTTCAAACATATGATAATACAGTAAATTTCCATTTCTGGTTACACGGCCATAGTCTGGCTTTTCGATTCCAGAAAGTCCACAGCCATAGATACTTTTACTGTTTTTCTTCATCCAGTCACCGATCTCACCTAAGATCTTCATTGATTCCGGTGGGATGTTTCCGTAGGCATCCGGGCCAACATTTAGAAGCATGTTGCCGCCCTTTGAGACACACTCAACCAGCTTTTTGATGATCATTGAGGATGGCTTGAAAAATTTATCTCTCGCACAGTATCCCCAGTTATTGTTCATTGTAATGCAAGCCTCCCAGTTGAGTGGATTTCCATTCACATCGTGAATGCCATACGGCGGAATAATCTGCTCTGGGCTTACAAAATCGCCGTGATACGGTGTCGGATTTCCAGTGGCAAGTGAGCCATAGCCCTGTCCGCTTGCCTCTAGTCGATTATCAATAATTACCTGTGGCTGAAGTTCTCTGACCATATTGACAAGCTTGGTTGCGCCCCACTTTTCTCCTGTCATATCATCATAGGAGAAGTCAAACCATAACACATCGATCTTTCCATAATTGGTACAGATCTCTCGAACCTGATTGTGCATGAAGGTCACATAGTTGTCCCAGTTTCGATTTTCGTTTGTGTAAGCCGGATTATTTCTCATCGGATGCTGACGATCACCGTAGTGTGGAAAATCATCATGATACCAATCAATCAGTGAAAAATACAGCCCCACCTTCAGTCCCTCTGCGCGAACTGCCTCCACATACTCAGCAACCAAATCGCGACCACACTTGGTATTGGTCGACTTAAATTCTGTGTACTTGCTATCAAACAGGCAGAAGCCATCATGATGCTTTGCCGTCAAGACAACATATTTCATACCAGCTTCTTTCGCTGCTCTTGCCCACTTCTTCGGGTCATAATCCTTCGGATCAAACTCATAAAAATACTTCATGTAGTCTTCCTTTGGAATCTGCTCGACGCTTCGCACCCACTCGCCTCTTGCTGGGATTGAATAGAGTCCCCAGTGAATGAACATGCCAAATCTTGCATCGACATACCATTCCATTCTCTTGTTGTACTCCTCACGATTAAATTGATACATGTTTCCTCCATTCTGCCACAATCATTTTGTGGCAACTTTTTCTTTATTCAAGATTGTATACACAACCCTCAAATAGCTTTAATCCAGTCTCTGTGTTGGAGATCGTGAAATAAAATGGATGATCGATATTCATCTCAACAACCTCTTCTGGCTCTAAAAGTGCCATGCTCTCAACCATCATCATCGTAACTGCCGCTGCCTCAGTTCCATTCTCATCATTTTTGATCGCTGTTTTATGGTAGATAGAACCGACTGCCAATTCCTCGTCTGTCAAGCGATCATAAAATGCACCGTCAAAGATTTTTTCAAGGCCAAGCTCTTCTAAAACATCCTTAAGCTTGGTTCCATACTCCATCTCAAACTTTGGCATAGAGAGAGAAACCTCTTTTGTCTCCCAATCCTGCTTCTTCGCATCTTGCTCTAATGTATACAGATATCCACTCTCACTCCATTGATCAGCAGTCTCTGCATCTTTTGGAAGGTAAACTGTCATCTCTGAACCACCAAAATATGGCATGCGAATCATCTGATAGTCATCGTTTTCTGCATAATCAAAATGATCCTGCTGGTGCATCATATCAATTGAAGTATCACCCTTCTTGCCATGGAAGGTCTGTTTGTCTGTTAAATCTTTAGAGAATGCCTGAACCCACGCTGCCTTAAAATAGACGGCATTTAAAAGAGTCATGCGAACATCCTCGCTCATCGGCTCATCCAAAATTGACTTGATTAAGCCATGTGTCTTCTCATTGACCCACTCATTAATTTTATCCTTTGTTTCTTCTGTTGACAAATCACATCTTTCTAGCGATGCCTGATAGATGTCAGAAAGAATCGTTGACAAATCTTCGAATTGATCGACTGTCTTCAGTTCATCATCGATATACATTGCATTGGCAGTCTCTAAAATACTCTTTGGGTAGCCGTATTCATCGGTATCCTCGGTCTCTTTGTTTGCACCAAGAAGCTCAGTCAGCTGCTTTTGCACCGATAAAATATCGTTCTCAGTCAAGTCTTTCATACCAAGAAATTCCTTTAACTGATCAATCTGCTCTCCACTTTCTGAGCAGTGGCTAAGAAGTGTCAGCGCTGTCGCAATACTATAGGAAGAGATAAATACATTTTCCTTGTCGGCAGTCAACTTTTCCATTAAAGATGATCCGATGCGGTTATCTGCCTGCACAATCGTATCGACATAATTTTGCTTTCCCTGATCCACAGGATATTCCTCATCCTCAAGCGTTGGAATTTCGATCAAATCATCATGAGAGCCTGCCGTTGTTTCTTCCACAGTCTCATTGCCCCATACAGGTGCGGCTGCTTGCATCACCTGTGAGCATGCCATCATCATTCCCATTGCAGCTGTCAGTCTCATTAAATTCTTTCTTCTCATATCATTATCCTGCCTTTCCTAATATGATGTACTCCTTTGATACCAGATTACTTTCACAAAATTTTATTTAAGACTTTTATGTCTTCACTCTTTAAGACGGAAAATCAGATGTGAGGTTACGCATTCTGAAAAAAATTTTATCAATTAATCCACAACTGTGACTATGCCCATGCCGCAGATCGTATCTGCTGCTGCCTGCACGACTTTTCGCAGCGTATCAGCCTGCAAAGTATAGGAAACATTATTTTGTTCAAATGAAGCGAAAAAATAACTAGAACCTTCTTTTTTATAAAAGAATACATCTGTCCCACCAATACTTGTAGCTGGCAATTCATTATGTGATGTCTCATCTTCACTGATCTGACTTTTCGTTTCTTTTCCCAACGTGATCGTTGAAACCAAAAGTGTATTTTTATCTTCAGGTTCCGCGTAAGCCTCTGCCTCCGCCAGTGTTTCGCTCCCCTCGAGCGCTAATATTTCCTTTTCATATTCGCGTTCTGTATACGTAGCCATCATCAGCTCGCCATCTGTTTGATCTTTTTTTGCCGTGATCTTTCTTCCCATAACTGTTCCTGCGGTGAAAATACAAATACCTGCGGCCGCTGTAAGTGCTGTCCGCAAAAAAATCACTTTTCCATTTGCTTTTTTCTCTTTTTCTTCTTTTAACTGTTCTAATCCAGCTTCCTCTATAAGATCATCATCCACAAAGCGCAAGCTGTCTAACAAATCCTTTTCTGTCATATCCAAATGCCCTCACTTTCCAGATATTTTTTTAACCGCCCACGTATTCTATGTAGCCTCACCTTTGCACTGCTCTCACTTATCTGCATCTGCTGCGCCAGATCTTTTATGCTCACACCATACCAGTAACGCTTCATAAATAAAAGTCTGTCCTGCTTTGACTGTGTCCTCAAAAAAGCTGTTATATTCTGTCCGATCTGTTCCCCCTGCACCTTATCTTCATTGCGTGAATCTGGAATGCACTGCTGCATTTCATGCGTAAGCTCAACTACCAAAGCACTTCGCTTTTGCGCATTTTTATGATCCAGCACATCAAAGCATAAAAAGCGGCATATCTTTGCAAGGTACGCAAAGAAAAACTGCGGTCTTGTCGGGGGTATAGAATTCCAAGTTCGAAGATAAGTATCATTGACACATTCCTGTGCATCTTCTCTGTTTTCCAAAATACCAAATGAGAGTCTGCCAAGCTTTTCCCCATAATGCGTCTGTGTTTCTTCTATTGCTTTGGGATCTCGTTTCCAATATAGCTCTATAATTTCATCATCCTTTGTCTGCAACCGCTTACCTCCTAATTGATACCCACGAATTGCTCCGTTGCTATGCAACTTTCGCAATTCTAAAAATGTTCAAAAAATGCACCCGTCATTTGACCGATGCATTTTTCTTTTCTTACGCTTCTACGCTGACAAGCTCAATTGTAAAGTTTAATTCCTTGCCTGCCATCTCATGGTTTGCATCAAAAGTGATGGTCTTATCATCTTTTGCAATAACCTTAACTGGGAATGGCTGACCAAACTGATTAGACAGATATACCTGCTGACCTGCCTCAAGTTCCTCTGAACCTGGAAGCTGCGCAATCTCAAGTGTAAAGATCGCAGCTGGATCCGGCATGCCGTATGCTTCCTCCGGCATCAGATGGATCTCAACAGACTCGCCTACTTCCATATTTGCCACAGCCTGATCAAAGCCTCTGATCATCTGACCAACACCACAGATAAACTCAAGCGGCTCACCACGATCATATGAGGAATCAAACTGTGTTCCGTCATTAAATGTTCCCTTATAATGAGTGCGGCACTTCTTTCCTACATTCTTGCCTTCCATGATCGGCTCTGGTGTTCCACAGCCGCCGTGGCATCCGCCGCAGCCGCCCTCGCACCCAGACTCTTCACTCTCCTCACCATGACAGCAATGACCGCCTTCTTCATGATGATGATCGCAAGTTCCCTCACTGGTGCACTCAAGCGTTCCATTTACGTAGCTTTCGGCAGCCTCATTTACATCACCAGAAACACCGGCACATACCTTGATTCCAGCCTCAGAGAGTGCTGCCTGCGCACCGCCTCCAATGCCTCCGCAGATTACAACATCAACTCCTGCATCAGCAAGAAAACCTGCCAGCGCACTATGTCCTGCTCCGTTTGAGCTAACTACCTCACTTGAAATGATTGCGCCATTCTCCACTTCAAAAATCTTAAAATTCTCTGTTTTTCCAAAATGCTGGAAAACAGATCCGTTGTCATACGTTACTGCAATTTTCATTTTTTCTTTTTCCTTCCCTGCAACCGGCATTCACTCTAAAAAGTCGCCCACAAATTGCATATTGCTTTAATTATACCTTGAGGCGGCTCGTTGCGTCAACTACTTCTTTCGCTTATCGAGCATTCACATCATTGTCCGATAATTGCAAAAAGTTTCTTGGCTTTCCCGCCCGACTTTTGTAAGTGCTACATCGTCATTGACACAAAAGACTGCTTGCACGTCTCTATTTTGATCCAAGAACTGAACAGCTGCCGCATCGTTTCTCTTAGACAGATCGCTCGTCACAAAATTTTCTTCATGAAATTCTAATTTAAGTTTTTTATGTTAAATTTTCAAATTTGATCTTCATGGGCACCTCAGTCCTTTGTTTTGTTACTTATACCTATATTTTATATATATATCTATTTTATTTTGTTTCCCATACCATTTCCCTATTTTTCACTTTTTGCTATATTAATGCTAGATAAAATAAGAAAAACAAAGGAGAATCCCCATGAATGTTGTCATTGCCATTGATTCCTTTAAAGGCAGCTTAACCTCACTTGAAGCTGGCGAAAGCGCTGCCAGAGGCATCAAAAAAGTTTACCCGAATGCGACCACGATCATCCGTCCTCTTGCTGACGGCGGTGAGGGCACTGCCTATGCACTTGCAAACGGTTGTGGCGGTCGTCTGACTAATGTTACCGTCACCGGACCTCTTGGGAAACCGGTTGTCTGCCAGTACGGCATTGTCGATGAGACTCACACTGCAATTATCGAGATGGCAGGTGCTGCCGGCATCACTCTTGTCTCCTCAAAGGAGCGAAATCCGTTAAACACTACCACCTACGGAGTAGGCGAGGTCATTCTGGACGCAATCAAAAATGGTTGCCGCCGCTTCTTAATTGGAATCGGTGGAAGTGCAACCAATGACGGCGGTATCGGTATGCTGCAGGCTCTTGGCTTTGGTATTCTAGACAAAAATGGTCGTCAGGTTGAGTTTGGTGCAAGGGGACTTCAGCAGATTGAAACAATCACAACTGACCATGTTGCACCTGAGCTTTCTGAATGTACATTTCGAATTGCCTGCGATGTCACCAATCCGCTGTGCGGTGATCTTGGCTGTAGCGCAGTCTTTGGTCCACAAAAGGGGGCTGATCCGACGATGATCATGCAGATGGATAAGTGGCTTGCCTACTATGCTGCTCTGTCAAAGGCAGTTTTTCCAAATGCAAATGCAAAATATCCGGGAACTGGAGCTGCCGGTGGCATGGGCTTTGCATTCTTGACCTTCTTACATGCTTCGCTTGAGTCTGGAATTAAGATTGTTCTTGAAGAGACGAGACTTTCCGATTTTGTGAAGGATGCTGATATTGTCATCACAGGTGAGGGAAGATTGGATGGCCAGACTGTCATGGGAAAAGCGCCAATCGGTGTTGCAAAGATTGCAAAGAAATATGGAAAACCAGTGATTGCATTCTCTGGCTGTGTCACAAAAGATGCAGTTGCCTGCAATGCAGAGGGAATTGATGCTTTCTTCCCAGTGCTTCGCGGTGTTGTCTCACTTGACGAAGCGATGTGCACTGCCAACGCAATGGCAAACATGGAAGATACAGTCGAGCAGGTATTTCGCCTGATTCGGACGTTTGCATAAACTACAGACATTTTCTGCGAAAGAGGTATTTTTATGACATTTACAACTTATGGAGCCCTAATTGGACTCGCAATTGCCATCATATTAATTATTAAAAAAGTACATCCTGCCTACAGTTTGATTCTTGGTGCTCTTCTTGGTGGACTGATCGGCGGTGGTGGTCTGGACACAACTGTCAGCACAATGATCTCTGGTGCTCAGGGTATGATGTCTTCTATCCTTCGAATCTTGACTTCTGGAATTTTAGCCGGTGCTCTGATTAAGACCGGCTCTGCTAAGAAAATTGCTGATGTGATTGTGAAAAAGCTCGGTGAAAAATTTGCACTGGTATCAATCGCAATTGCTGCAATGATTATCTGTGCTGTCGGTGTTTTCGTCGATATCTCTGTTATCACGGTTGCACCAATTGCAATGGCAATCGGCAAAAAGGCTGGCTACAGCAAGCCTTCTATCTTACTTGCAATGATTGGTGGCGGAAAGGCTGGAAATATCATTTCTCCAAACCCAAATACGATTGCAACTGCTGAGGCATTTCAGATTGATCTGACCTCTTTGATGATTCGAAATATTGTTCCAGCAATCTGTGCTGTTGTCGTTACCGTTCTTCTTGCCTCTCTTTTAAACAAGAAGAAAGATAACATGATTTTGGACAGCGATCTTGAGCAGTCAGAGGAAAAGAATCTTCCATCCTTCTTTGCTGCAATTGCAGGACCACTTGTTGTTATCATCTTGCTGGCATTAAGACCACTTTTCAGTATCTCAATTGATCCACTAATTGCACTTCCACTTGGTGGACTTGTCTGCATGCTTATGACTGGTCAGATTCGCCATGTTGTTTCCTACTCTGAGTTTGGTCTCAGCAAGGTTATCGGTGTTTCCATTCTGTTAATTGGAACTGGAACACTTGCCGGTATCATTAAGGCATCCAACCTGCAGTATGATATGATCTCTCTTCTGGAGATGGGAAATCTTCCGGCATTCTTACTTGCTCCTCTGTCTGGAATCTTAATGGCTGGCGCGACTGCTTCTACGACTGCCGGTGCTACAATTGCATCCCAGACCTTCTCTCAAACACTGATTGAGAAGGGTGTATCTGCTCTTGATGCCGGTGCAATGATCCATGCCGGTGCCACTGTGATTGACTCTCTGCCACACGGTTCCTTTTTCCATGCAACTGGCGGTTCTGTCAATATGCAGATCAAAGAGCGCATGAAATTGATCCCATACGAGGCACTTGTCGGATTGACAAGCACAGTTGTTTCGATTATTGTATATCTCATATGATACTAGAGTCAAAAGCTCCAAACACCGTTCGTGCTTACACGATAAGGTGTTTGAGCTTGAAACCTGCAAAAACATGAGGATGCAGCGATTTTCAAGGAAAATCAGCGAATCCGAATGTTTTTAGAATTGCGAGAGTTGTGAAACAACGGAGCAATTCGTGAGTATCAAATCGGTAGCTGGCTCCTTTACCTGTCCCCACTGGCTCTCAGTTTAATTGCACTGTACAAGACAACCGCATCACGAAATTTTCTTGGATCATACCCAGTCTGCTCCCGTATCGAATTTAACCGATATTGCAGACTATTTTTATGGATATATAACCGTTCACTGGTCGCTTTTAGCGACATTTCCTCTTCGTAGTAGCATTCTAATAATTCAATTTCTTCTTCTGTGAGCGGTTGTAATACCTTTTTGATATAGGCCTCTCTATTATGGGGACTGACATTTCCCAGTAACAGTTCATAATCTAACGTGTCATAGAGCGTTACTGTGCCAGGTTTCTTACAGCATTCAATTGCCATCTGCGCACACTGATAGGACAATGCACTTTGCATCAGCTTCACTGCACTTCCCACACCAATCATTAGCACTGTCTCATATTCCTTTGCCAACTGTTTTAATGCTGTCATCTGATGTGACAATCTCTCATTTGGTGCGATCAAAATATATTCGTTTGGGTAGCTGTATCGATAACATGACAAATCCATCTGAACAAAGGTCTGTGTGATTGCAGACTGAATCATGAAAAGATTGTTAGGATTGTATCTTGCATCTAACCGCACCACAACAACACGACAGATTGTCTTATCATTTAGTCCATTCTCAGCAAGCGTCTCTTCAAGATATGCCTTGTCAATCTGTTCATTGCTGATTAATCCTCGAATGACATAATTCAAACGATTCTTTTTCTGTGTTCCAAGTGCCTCAAGTTCTCGCTCTCGTAAAATAATATTCGTAATTTTTTGAGCAAGACAAGCGTACTGTCGAACTTCTTCCACTTCTCCGCTAATTCCAATGACGGCAATGAGTCGGTCATGATACATTACTGGAATATTGATTCCTTTTTTCGTACCAAAAAAGCTGTCGTCCTCTGTAACCTCTATTGTCGTTGCTGTCGCTGCTGCCCGATAACCAATCTCATGAAACGTATTGATTCGCTGCGGATCGGTGCTTGCAATAATCATACCAGATGCATCAATAAAGTTGATGTTTTGCTGGCAGACATCCTTAACCGTGTCGACAATCTGTTGGGCGATTGTCGCATTAATCATCTCCATTTTTTCCCACCCTCTTTATGTCAACAACTCGGTCATAGAATGGCCGAGCATGCAAAGTTTCCCTTGAATACCGA
>CAUCWU010000056.1 GCA_958446555.1 uncultured Lachnospiraceae bacterium
TACTTTGTTCCCACATGATGTCCTGCTTTTTTCGCATATTGCATTTCTCCCTTCTAAAGTTCTCTTTCCAGTTACATGACTATACCAGAAGTCGGGGAAATAACAATTCATCAGATGTACTGAAAAAGAGTGGTGGGGATTGGGGATAGTAGATATGAGAAAATGGGTAAAAAAATTCCCCAGATGCCACAACCATCTGAGGAGTTCTTACTATGTATTATCTTGTTGTAAATGTAATGTTAGCCGTTACACCTTTTAAAGAATTAAGATTTGCTGTGTAAAGTTCAGCGTCATCACCTTCGTAATATACAAATACTTTTACAGCCTGATTATCTTCATTAACTTCCTGATAAGCAACAGTGTTAATCAGACCAAACTCTGCTGTATCTCCAGTGTATACAGTACCGTCAGCATTAAAGTAGCTCCATGTTTTAGCTCCTGCATCATAAATCTGTATACCATTAGCACCAACAATCATAACACGAACTGCTTCGTCCATAGCTTTGCTTGTGATCGTATCATCAAGTGTTACTTCTGAAGCATACAGTTTTGTAGTTGTTACATCTTTTACAGTCATGCGGAATTTAAAGTTATTTAACAGATAATATTTAGCAGTATCACTTGTAACATCAGCGTTTTTCCATTCCGCTTCAGCACCTTTTGCAGATGCTGTACCAGAAGAAGCTGTTGTCCATTTCCAAACTAATCCATCACCATAACCATCTGTACCATTTGTACCTGTTGTTTTTACATCAAGTACTGTTGTTTCTGTTCCTGTTTTATCCGTAGCAGTTAACTGCATTGGAGTAACAGGTGATAATTTGTAGTCTGTTTTCGAACCTGCTTTATCAGCATCAACTGCAATTGTTCCACCTGTAAAATTCGTTCCAACATTTTGAATTTCCAGAAACTTAACATCAGCTGTTGCAGTTACGTTCATCTTTTCAGCTTTTACACTATTGTTACTTGCAAACCAAGCATATGTACTTGATCCGAGCGCTACAGCTGCAACGCATACCATGGCAACCGCTGCGCCAAGCTGTTTTTTAAGAGCTTTTACGCTTCCTAAATTTTCTTTCTTCATTATAATTTCCTCCAATCCTTTACGGCTGAAATGTATATTTCCTTTTATCGAACAAGGCTTTTGTATTCAGATCAGACTCTCACCGGGCCCGGTTAATAGAGTTATCTCCTCTGCCGTTTTCGGTGAGGATATGATCTCAATACAAATCTATCTTTTATTCGGTCCTTTTTATTATTCAGCCGCTGGAAAATTCCATTGTGGAATCTCCCCCTTATATATAATCGGTGGTTGTGGCACCGCTTATATCTCTCTACTGATTTCTTCTATTTTCCCAGGTGATTACCCTGTCACTGTAATAACTGTCATTTGGTGCTTCGTTTCCGGCGGCATCAATTGGCTTGTCGTCAAACAGTGTATCTTTAATATCGGTAACAAATTTCCATAACAAACTTGACTGATCGTCGTAGTCGGCATCAATATTCATGCTAAGCTCGACGCTTCCTCCGATAATACGGTCTACGCATTCTGGATCGTCGCCTTCCATCCATATTACAATTGTGTATTTATCTACGTTTCCGACAAGGAAATTTGTTTCTTCATAGCTGCACACAATCGTGTCGGATTCAAAGTTTACGCATCCTTCTTCTGGCTCTCCATTTGCAGACGGTTCTGCATAAACAGTGCGTTCTCCATTTCTCCAGACTGCCACTCTTACAGCTTCTTCTGCACCTTTTGAGCATGAGTCAAGTGTAATGGATGCAACATAACCTAGATCTTCCTTTCCTGCATTTCTAAGATAATATGTGTACGCCATATAGTTTTTTCCATTATGGCTGCCTTCTATGTCATCCACATCCTCAGGAATATCGTCTATTGAGATGTTTGTCGCATCTTTTACTGTGCTTGCAGTAAGTCGTGCTGTCGCACCCTTAAAGTCTCCAGTATCGGCTATACTGACACCTTTTCTGTACAGCTCCAGTCGATTCAGGTTAATAGTGAAGTTGCCCATCTTCTCCTGCATGAATGCAGTAATAAAGAGGATGCAGACAACTAGCATTAACGTTAATAGAAGTAACTGCAGCTTGTCAAGACGAAGCAGGGCAGCTCCAAGTTTTCGGCGCTTTCTATGAGGCATATACATGCTGACGATATCTTCCATATCTTCTGGCTTTAAATCGTCACCATATTTTTGCATCAAAGCTTCAAGCTCTTCGATACGTATAATTTGATCCGTCTTTTGTTTTTTATTTTTTCCTAGTTTCATGACATTTACAGCTTATACCTTTTCTTTACATAAGCCACATATTCCTGCATCTGCTTACGCTCTTCAAGGTCTGCAAAGCGCAGCTGAATACCTGCTACAAAACGAAAAGCACCGCCTTTTGGCAGTTCACGCATCCAGCAGACAACTCCGACTACATCATGTGATTTCTGTCCGGATGATACCGTTCCTATTCGTGGCAACGTGAAGATACAGCTTTCTCCAACATCAAACCAATGGTTCATGTAAACAGCAAGACCATTGTTGGAAATATCCATTGTCTGCCCCTGCTCCTTATCTATTTCACCATCTGAGTTGAGTGCCCATGTATCCTGCATGAATTGAACTGGAAGTTCAATCTTCATACGGACATCGATACGTTTGATTAGCTGTCTTTGCTCGGTGACGCGGCGCACCTTCCAGTAACGGCGGATTCCATCCTTTACGGTGTCATCCACATATCCTGCAATGATCTGTGCATCATCGCCATCCCCGTACTCGAACAGCATTTTTTGAGTGTCATCTGGAATCAGGGCCTTTCCCCCAACCATTGGAATTGATACAAGAAATGCCGATTCATCAATCGCCTTATTGAATGTGCATATCATATTAAATTTTGGTTCCTGACCAACCGGCGCGTCATATGCAAGGCGCATCTTGGTTCCATGCTTTACTTTTAATGTTCCTGCCATTTATCTAAAACTCCTTACTCCCTAACATCCTAACAGTTTCTTTTCCAATTCCTCCTGCCATCTCAAGAAATTTTCAATTTCCCATTTTTAACCAACTTTGGTTATTTCTGACACAATTTTACGGCTTCATTCTAGCACACAAAAATAGGAAAGTCTACTATTAACTCGCATAAATCCTATATTTTGTTAGGCTTACTCACTTAACACAAGTCTCAAATTGTTGTCTTCGGAAAATGTATTGACGTTATACAGATACAAAATATCGGTGTAGGAATTCATCAACATCAATGTATCAATATCGTCATAATAATATCGCGGATCGACAACTGTAATGTACTTAAAATCAGAAAACAGAAATGGCAAAAAGCAGTTCGCATAGGAATCCTTGAAAACAAGAAGCTTTCGGTTCGTATCTGCCGTTGTCTCGATTGTCACCTCTGTGTGATTTCCACCAAAGAAAATCTGATATGGATCATCACTGTCCAAATATTCCATCTGATAGCAAGAGGCTGACTTTGTCTGTGTCTCCCCATAGGTTACCAGATAATCGGACTGACTCGTATTCTGATAGACTTTTATCACATCCAGATCCTTTGCCGGAATCCAAAAGCCACTCTTAGATGCAAGTGAGCCTTTAAATGAATCACATACAACTGCACTTTTCCAGTTCTCATCCTCTGTCAGTTCCATTTCCTTTGCCAACTCCTGATAAGCTAAAAAAGCTGCATCGGTTGTCCAGTGGTGATCGGTCTTATAGTACAGCTGCATGGTATCAGCATTTTCCTCAAACACGGATCTTAAATCCACTGTGTAAACCGATTTTCCAACCGCCTGAAACATCTCGTCCATATAGGCAAACTGGTCGGCCCTTGGTGCCTCCTTTGGAATCAAATCCGTTTGAATGGAAATTTGGTTTGGAACAAGCATAAAATACGCCGGAATATCTGGATATCGTTTTGCAAACTCACAGATTGCTTCTTGCGTCAAACGCTCATTTTCAGCATTCGGCAAGTCAAATCGTTCCATCAGTGTATGTTTTTTTCCAATATAGACACCCTGCGACTCGTATTTTCCAAGCAAATGGTCTGCCTCTGTCTTTAGCGTCATCCAAGCATTTCGAAGTGGAAATTGATCTGCCATATATTCCTCAAAGGTATCCATATATGAGGTATCTACAATCGAATCAATTGATGGAACTGGAAACTGTGTTAAATTTCTCTTCTCTGCCGATGAATAGGTTCGATCTGGAACCGCTAGCAATAAAATTGGAAATAAAAGAAGGATAAAAAATACCGACATTCCCATCAGATGGAAAAAATGTGCCAGCTTCAATTGCTGAAGTCGATGTAAAAAATCTTTCATAGTCTATCTTATCCCCCTTTCTTAGAATCGAAAATACAAAAATGGATTGTAGTTTTGTGTCACCAAACATGCCACGCAGGCAAGGAACACAAAAATATCGCATGCAACGACAATTTTGCGCTTATTGGTGATTGAAAGCTGCAACAGGTTGTGAACAAGTGCCGTTGATGCAATGCAGCCAACAAGCAGCCATATGCCGTTTGTCTTTAAGAAATAAAGGGCTGTCAAATCCCACAAACCACCAGCTGACAAGCCGACCATCGCCTTCAGAGTTGTCATGATTGCCCCTACGCTATCACTTGAGAAGATGACCCATCCGATAATCACAGCAAGCAGCGTAAAGAGATGTTCAAACACTGCCGGAAGTGTCTTGATATGGAGAAGCTCTTTTATCTTTTTCCAGGCAAACTTTTCCCACAGCAAAAGAAGTCCATAGTAAAGTCCCCACAAAATAAAATTCCAGCTGGCACCATGCCAAAGTCCAGTGAGCAGCCACACAATCAAAATGTTACAGATATGCCTCGGAAGTCTTACGCGATTTCCGCCGAGCGGAATATAGACATACTCGCGAAACCAAGTGCCAAGTGAGATGTGCCAGCGACGCCAAAACTCTGTGACACTCTTTGACAGGTAAGGATGATCAAAATTGGCTGGAAATGTAAATCCAAAGATTCGTCCAAGTCCAATTGCCATATCGGAATATCCAGAAAAGTCAAAATAAATCTGTAGCATATAGGCGATCGCACCAATCCATGCGGTTGCCATGGAAACATCTGCACCCATCGCATGAATGGTCTCATAGAGACTTCCAATTGTGTTGGCAAGAAGCACCTTTTTGGTTAAGCCTACTAGAAAACGCTGAGATCCCTGTCCCAACTGAGCGAAGTTTACTTTTCGGCTTTCGAGCTGCTTTTCGACATCGCTGTAGCGCACAATTGGGCCGGCAATCAGCTGTGGAAACATTGTGATGTACAGGGCAAATCGAATGTAACTTTTCTGGCATTTGATTTTTCCACGGTACAGATCAATGATGTAGGACAGTGCCTGGAAGGTGTAGAACGAAATTCCAATTGGAAGTGAAAGCTTTTTCATCTCAAAGCTTGTATGGAATATCGCATTGAATGTATCCACCAAAAATCCAGCATATTTGAAAAAGCCCAATACAAACAGATTCAAAATTACCGTATAGATAAAATATCCCTTTGCCTTTTCTGGCTGTTCTTCAATTGCCCGTCCCATTAAATAGTTAACGGTAATGGAAAACAGCATCAAAAGAATATAGACTGGCTCTCCCCATGCATAGAAAATTAAGCTAAAAATCAAAAGTGTGAGATTCCAGAACTGCTCTGGAAGCACATAGTAGCAGACAACTACAAGCGGAAGAAATACAAATAAAAAAGTAAGACTGCTAAATACCATTAGTGTAATTCCTCCTCTATTGTTTTGACCCAGTTTGTATGATTTTTTCCAACGGCAAACCAGACATAGTTTCCTCTACTTTTAATTGTTGCATTATTTAAAAGTTCTGTTTGATCGGTTCCGTATCCGTCAAAGCTTGTTTTCTGTGAGGACAGACGCGCCTCCATCGCAGACTTTATCGTCTGAATCTGATCTGAGTCAGCGACATGGACGAGCAATAGTTCATCTACATCCATCGAATTTTCTGGTATGTAGGAAAACACCTCCGGATAGTCGTTGACATTTATGCCGTACAGGCGACGAATATGGATGCTGTCGCCCTTTTGCATATTTCCCGGGAAAGCTTCTGTCTGTTCTAGCGACTCTTCAATTGTAGATAACAAAACTGTATCTGGCGTGTTATCCCACAAAAGGCAGACAATAAAAATAGCCAGTACCAGCACCGCACCGACCTGTACAATCAAATATCGATACTGTTTTAACTGTTCAAGCTGTTTTCTCATGGGTTTGCGTCCTCCCAGAGTCCTAGTTTATTCGCCATATCCTGAGCCCATAACAAATAGAAGGATTTTTGAAAATGAATGCCATCCTCTGAATACATATCTGCTGTCAGATAGTTATCAATATTGACATAGGTATAGCCATTTGCCACGCACATATTGGCGATTGCCTGAGAAATCACTGGCATGTTGGCAAGTCCCGGCTGCTTGGCAATCGCGGCATCTGTACAGCCAATCGCTGCCATCACATAGATATGACAGCCTGGATCAATCGCCAAAAAGCTTGCGATCGCTTGCTGATAGTCAGCGACAAATTGCTCCAGATTGTCTCCATAGACCAAGCAATCGTTCACACCCATAAAAAACAATGCCTTTGATGGGTAGGTGTAAGCAGCTGCAACTGCTGTGTTGCCTAGATGAGCTGCATGCACACCCACATCACAAAAGACCTCGGCCTCATTTAGCACACCACTCCAAATAACTCCCTTTGCGCGGGAATCGCCAATCACGCGCGTGTTCTGAAACAGTCTCTGAAATACCGGAATTGCCGAATCGTCAACAGGGACAATTCCACCTGGAACTAGTGTTGTCCCAGCAATCAACTGCTGTAAATAGCTTTGATGGACAGCAGCACTCTCTGCAATGCTTGCCTCTACTGCTGCCTGTTGGGCAGCCGCAATTGCTTCATCCACCTGCCTGCTTGACTCAGCGACTGATGCCTCGTACTGGCTCACCGACTCAGCAATCGAATCGGCAATGACCTGCGCACGGCTTGACTCAGCAAGCTGCATTTTTTGAACTGCCTCTGCGACATCTTGAGTCTCCTGCTCCTCAAGTGCTGACACCACTGCCGCATCAACAGTCTCACCTGCATGAGAACAGCCAGACAACATAGCACCAGCTGATAGTGTCAAAAATAGTAAACTTATGATTTCAGTTTTTCTCATGTATCAAAAAACTCCCCTTTAAAAAACAGGCAAGGTGTCCCCTGCCTGTTTTTCGCATTGTTTATACCACTTCTATGATATACACGACGATATACACGAATTGCTCCGTTACTTCGTAGCCTTTGACCCTAGTATATCACTTATTTCAACTTGGTCTGTCTGTGGATAATCTCGTCTCTTCCCGGTCCGTTGGATACCAGTGTGATCGGAACCTGAATCTCCTGCTCGATGGTGTCGATATAGTTGCGGCAAGCCTCCGGCAGATCCTCATAATTGCGGATTCCGCGGATATCACAGTTCCAGCCTGGCAGTACCTTGTAAACTGGCTTTGCCTTCTCAAGCTGCTGAGTGGTTGGGAAATCCTTGGTGACAACACCGTCGATCTCGTAACCTACGCACATCGGGATCTCCTTTAAGTAGCCTAACGGGTCAAGTACGGTTAAAGCAACATCGGTTGCACCCTGCATACGGCAGCCGTATCTGGTTGCAACAGCATCGAACCAGCCGACACGTCTCGGACGACCTGTGGTTGCACCAAACTCACCCTTATCGCCGCCGCGCTTACGAAGCTCGTCTGCTTCCTCGCCAAAGATCTCGCTGACAAATGCACCAGCACCTACTGCACTGGAGTATGCCTTTGCTACAGTGGTGATCTCCTTGATCTCGTATGGCGGGATACCTGCACCGATTGCACCGTATGCTGCAAGTGGGGAAGAAGAGGTTACCATCGGATAAATTCCGTGATCTGGATCCTTTAAGGTTCCAAGCTGTCCCTCTAACAAAATCTTCTTTCCTTCCTTGATTGCCTTATGCAGATACAGTCCTGTATCAGCTACGTAAGGAGCGATCATCTCCTTATACTCCATAAGTGTATTGAAGATCTCATCTGCATTTAATGGATCCTTATGGTACAGATGAACAAGCATAACGTTCTTTAAGGTGCAGATGCGCTCGCACTTATCCTTTAACTCGTCCATGTTTCCGAACAGCTCACTTACCTGGAAGCCGATCTTTGCATACTTATCAGAGTAGAACGGAGCAATACCAGAACGAGTAGAACCGAAGGACTTTCCTGCCAGACGCTCTTCCTCGTAGGTATCAAGTGCGACATGATATGGCATCAGAATCTGAGCACGATCAGAAACTAAGATGTGTGGCTTCGGAACGCCCTGCTCGATTAAGCTGTTTAACTCCTTGATGAAATACGGAATATTCAGTGCAACACCGTTTCCAATGATGTTTACGGTATGCTGTGAAAATACACCGGATGGAAGAAGATGCATTGCAAATCTTCCGTAGTTGTTGATGATTGTATGTCCGGCGTTACTTCCGCCCTGAAAACGGATTACAATGTCAGACTCCTGTGCCAACATATCCGTGATTTTACCTTTGCCCTCGTCGCCCCAGTTGGCGCCAACAATTGCTCTTGCCATATTTGTTACCTAACCTTTCTTAAAAAACTTCGTAAACGACTTTTGCGCATGAGGCTGCTCTACCCCATGCGCTGATTTTTCGTTATACGTTGATTTCTGCCGTCATTCCGAGGTCACCTTTGTTCTCCTCGAGAATCGGAGCAACGACTTCTGCTAAGAAATCTTCTACCTGCTCCTTGGAACGTCCAGTATAGCGCTCCGGCTTCATGCACTGCTCAAGCTGCTCTTTGGTCAGATGGAATGTATCATCTGCTGCGATCAGATCAAGCAGGTTGTTGTCAAGACCGTTGACCTTGACATTCTTTCCAGCCTCCATAGACAGCTGACGGATCTTCTCGTGCAGCTCCTGACGGTCACCGCCCTCTTTTACTGCATCCATCATGATATTCTCAGTTGCCATAAATGGAAGCTCTGCCATCAGATGCTTATGAATAACCTTCTCGTAGACAACCATGCCATCTACGATATTTAAATACAGATCCAAAATTCCATCGATTGCAAGGAAGCCCTCTGGAATACTGATTCTCTTGTTTGCAGAATCATCCAGTGTACGCTCAAACCACTGAGTG
Source organism: uncultured Lachnospiraceae bacterium (assembly GCA_958446555.1). GTDB lineage: Bacteria > Bacillota > Clostridia > Lachnospirales > Lachnospiraceae > Anthropogastromicrobium. The sequence goes on from CAUCWU010000056.1 coordinate 9,208, forward strand.
GAAGCAACTAACATTGGATTCATTGCATCAGAGATCACATAGTCAGCAAGTGATGCGATACGCTCACTTCTCATTGGGTTTCTCTTGTAAGCCATTGCAGAAGATCCAATCTGATGCTTTTCAAATGGCTCCTCGACTTCCTTTAAATGCTGTAACAGACGCACATCGTTTGTGAACTTATGAGCACTCATTGCGATGCCTGCAAGTACATTTAATACGCGGCTGTCAACCTTTCTGGAGTAGGTCTGTCCAGAAACCGGATAAACACCGGAAAAGCCCATCTTGTCTGCGATCATCTGATCCAGCTTTCTGATCTTTGCATGGTCACCGTCAAACAGCTCCATGAAGGATGCCTGTGTACCGGTGGTTCCCTTGGAACCTAAAAGCTTTAAGGAGTCGATGACATAGCAGATGTCCTCGTAGTCCTGTACCAGATCCATCATCCAAAGTGTTGCACGCTTTCCAACTGTGGTTGGCTGTGCTGGCTGGAAATGGGTAAATGCCAGTGTCGGCAGTGACTTATAACGGTCTGCAAACTTGGACAGCTCTGCGATGACGTTTACAAGCTTCTTTTTAACAAGCTGTAAGCCCTCACGCATGATGATCATATCGGTATTGTCGCCTACATAGCAGCTGGTTGCACCCAGATGGATGATACCCTTTGCCTTCGGACATTGTACACCGTAGGCATAGACATGGGACATAACATCGTGACGAACTTCCTTCTCTCTTGCCTTTGCAACATCGTAGTTGATGTCATTCTGGTGAGCCTTTAACTCTGCAATCTGCTCGTCTGTGATATTTAATCCCAGCTCCTTCTCGCTCTCTGCAAGTGCGATCCAAAGCTTTCTCCATGTGGTAAACTTCTTATCCTGTGAAAAAATATACTGCATTTCCTTGCTCGCATAGCGCTCGGAAAGCGGGCTTGTATAACGGTCTGTTGCCATAATAAAACCAACCTTTCTTTATTTCTGGTACT
>CAUCWU010000057.1 GCA_958446555.1 uncultured Lachnospiraceae bacterium
ATGCAGATGCTCCAATTGTCATCCCTGATGCCAGTCAAATTCCTAGCTATCGCATCAAATGTGACGGTTTTACACAAGAACAGGTGAGTGGAATGTATGATTTTCTTTTAAAAGGAAAAAATCCTTACCATTTGGATGAGTCGTATGAAAAAAGTCCGTCTGAGGGCACAATCCAAACCTATTTACAATCGAATAATTCTAGCTATTCTGGGCTGGACGTGCAGACAGATGACAACAGCTACTTTGTTCTGATGAATTCATATGGCTCTTCACATGATTTATACCCAAGCTTGCTCTATGGAATCGATACGCAGGAAACTGGTCTATATTATGATGGTTCTCACGGTATTCCCGTTTCAGAGGATGAGGCTGACTCTCTGTTATCTTCCTCTGTTTCTATCCGACTAGCAGATGCGAAAAAGCAAGCCGAAGATTTTTTCAATGCAGCTGGTACTCGCGCTACTCTTCAACAAGTCTATTTGGTTCAGCTCGCTGACCTTGCCAATGGTACACTTGCAAAAAGTGATTATGAAGAAGGCTATTCAGCGATTCGACTCATTTATTCTCCAATAGTCGCATCCATTCCTGTTGGAATGAATCTGGATCACAGTGGAAGTGATTATTCAATTTCTTGGCCGCTTGAGCAAATTTCCTTTGTCATTAGTGACGCTGGTTTCTTAGAAATTCGATGGGAGTCTCCAACCCAGATCACTGAGACCATCTCTGAAAATACGTCTCTGATCTCATTTGAACAAGCCAGCAAAATTTTTGAACAGATGTGTCCGCTCATCTATGCCGGAAAGGCAGCCTCGATTCCAAATGCTACCTATGACATTCAAGTAACAAAAGTGGAGCTTTGTCTGTTTCGAGTTCGTGACACTGGAAGTAGCCGAACCGGGCTTTTGGTTCCGGCATGGCTTTTTTACGGTGATGAGGGACTTTGTATTAGTCACTCCAATCCCATTTCTAGCGAACTACCAAATATCTTACTTGCGATCAATGCAGTTGACCAAACCATCATTGATTTGACGCAAGGGTATTAAAAAAAGCCACTGGGGACAGGTAGAAGTAGCACTAAAGTGCCGCTTCCCCTGTCCCCAGTGGCTTATTGATATTTATTAGGGAGAATTTCACTTATCAAGTGAAAGAATACACAAGATTTTATTGTGAGTTGCAAGCTTACTCAGCTGCTACAGAAGACTCTTCCTCTGCATCGTCGCTCTCAACGATCTGTCCAGCTCTTGCTGCATCCTCTGCTGCTGCACGGATGGTTGCTTCGTTCTGCTGGAACTCTACACACTGATCATAGCCATACTCATTTGCCTGTGCGATCATATCAGATACGATCTGGTCAAACTCTTCGTCAGAAGAAGCATAGATGGCCTTCCAGGTACCTTCCTTAATGCAGGTAGTAACCTGTGTCCATACAAGCTGAAGCTCATCTGATCTTACGCCTGCAGAATACATGGTACCAGGAGCAATATGGAGATTTACATTCTTGAAGTAGTCATCAAACAGTTCACAACCAGTATGATCTCTCCAATCCTGCTCAATCTCAGAACCAGCCTCAGAATTAAAGCTTGACCATCTCTTATAGTTATAGGTCTCACCAACCTTAGAATCTAAGTTTGTGGTATCAAGTGCCCATGTGGTATTGTTGATCTTAAAGTTTCCATCTTCGAAGGTACCGCTGTAGCCATCGGTCATCTCAGTCTTTCCATCTAACTTTGCAGTCTTTCCAAGATCAGTAAAGCAGGTGTTTCCGTCCTCATCATAATACCAGCATACATCCTTTGGACCATATTCCAGTGTCATACGTCCTTCTGGTGTTGCAAGCCAGTTGATGATTGCCATACAAAGCTCTGGATACTCAGTGTTTGCACCGATTGTCCAAGGTCTGTTTCCACCGTAGATATTCTGGCCATATGCGATTGGCTCTGCCTCAGATGGTGGACACGGAGCCATCATCTTGCCTTCTGCTGTATGTGCTTCGCTATTATACAGAGAAGATCCAAGGAAGTTAAATACGTTTAAGAATGCAGTACCATTCTGATAATCCTCTACCATGCCATCATAGCCCTGAGTCTGGGAATCTGGATCCAGTAAGCCCTTCTGATATAAGGTATTGTAGAACTTCAGAGCAGTCAGATACGGTCCGTTCTCTTCCAGACACGGATGATATTCCTGCTTGTCACTGTCATACAGGCCAATTCCAAACTCATCATATCCAAAATAAGCAGATGCAGTAGACTTTACAAACATAACCATATCGCCATCCCAGTCTGCAAACAAGGATACACCGTAGGTTGTCTTTCCGTTATCATCGGTTGGGCAGATTTCCTTCATCTGTGCAAGAACATCTACCATGTCGTCTAAATTCTTAATTTCTGGATAGCCAAGCTCCTTATACAGATCCCAACGAAGATCCCACTCATACATGATATCCTGACGCTGGCTTGCATCGGTTGCAATATCAAATCCGATTCCATAGGTGGTGCCACCAGAAATCTGAGTATTCTTCTCAAGCGCCGGCTGCATATGCTCTACAATGTACGGACCATAGTCGGCAAGAATGTCGTCCTCATTCCAGTCAAACAGCATGCCCTTATCAACTGCCTGCAGATACTCATCTCCATCATTTCCCCAGATAACCAGATCTCCAAGATCTCCAGATTCCATACGGGTCTCATAAGTTCCGTCACTGTCTGGAATAATGTTTAGCTTTACATTGAACTTCTCTAACATGACCTGTCCAAACCATCCGATCTGCTCACCAGAATAGTTTGCCAGCTGGTCGAATACATTCAGTGTCACGGTCTCATCCGGAATCACGTCCTCCGGAATGGCCTTTGCCGGATCGTCTGTCTCATCTGCCATTGCCGGAACAACAAACAAGGATGATGACATGGCTGCTGCCATAAACAGTGCACTCGCTTTTCTCAATTTCATATTCTTCTTCCTCCTATTTTTGTTTTCTTTATATGCTCCGCTTTCTGCGGTACATTTCTTTTTTGACTCTAGTTTTTTTTGAGTCTTTCTTCGAATTTCTTTTTAAGCTTTTTTCTTTTTTGAAATTCTTTTAAAATTTTCCTTTTTAACCCTTTACGGCACCTAGCATAATACCCTTCTCAAAATAGCGCTGCATGAATGGATAGACAATCAAAATCGGGATAACCGTAACCATTGAGATCGTGTACTTGATTACCTTACCACTGAGTGCTGACTTGATCGCTGAATCACTGACTGAACCACCAGACTGCATCAATGCACTCAAGTTGGATGCCTGATTCAAATAGATGTACAAGCGATGCTGCAATGTGTAAAGTTCTGGCTTTGATGACATCAAAATCAGAGAATCCGTGAAGGAGTTCCAGTTTCCAACTGCACCAAAGATTGCGATTGTCGCTAAGATTGGCCTACTCAGTGGCCAAATAATCTGTGCGAAAATACGAATGTGGGATGCGCCATCAATCTTTGCACTTTCCTCAAGCTCCTTTGGTATTGACTCGATATAGGTCTTTACCAAAATGATATTATACGGTGCAACGATACCTGGAATGATATAAGCCCAGTAGGTATTGGTCAGACCAAGCATCTGCATATTCAAAAACCACGGGATCAGTCCGGCATTGAAATACATTGTGATAACAATGAAGCGATACCAAACCTTTCTTCCCCACATCTCCTGCTGTGTTACCAGATAACCGATGAATGCCGATGCCCCTACCATCAGTGCCGTACCAAACACGGTTCTACTGACAGATACGATGAAGGAACTCATCAGATCACTTACATTTAACAAAGCTGCATAGTTTCCAAAGTGAATGCCTCTTGGAACGAAGTTGATCAGTCCCTTTACAACCAGATCGTTATCACTGATTGTGTTGATAAACAGATAGTAGAATGGGAAGATACAAATGATCGTAAACAGTGTATAAACAACATAATTGACGATATTGAAGATTCGATCTCCCACGCTTACTCGATAGATCAATTTATGCTTTTTCTCATATAATTTCTCGGCCTTTAAATCGGCCTTTTCCTGTGCTGTCTTTGCCATCGTTCCCCTCCTTATACGATACTCTCACCACGGATCAGCTTCGATGCGCCATTTGCAAGGAACAACAGCGTGACACTGATTACCGACTTGAGCATGCTGACAACGGTGGTCAGTGGTATTGAACCCTGTCCAATACCCAGCTCGTACACATACAAATCCAGAACACGGATGGAGGTTGCATTTGTCGCATTCTTGAAGACAAGATACTGATCCATACCGTTGCTTAATACGTTTGCAATCGACATCAATAGCAAAACACAGAAGGTCGGAATCAAGCCTGGCACAGTGATGTGCCACATACGCTGGAAACGACCTGCTCCATCGACAGTTGCCGCCTCATAAAGCTGCTGGTCAATACCAGAGATACCAGCTATGTAAATAATGGCACTCCAACCGATTCCCTTCCAGGTTCCCCACAGCCACATCTTTAACCAAGTATGGGAACCATCCATCAAAAGATTATGGCCTTCACTCCAAATACCAAGGTTGACAAGAATGCTACTTAAAAAACCATCTGTCGAGAAAATACAGCTTGCAATCGAATAAACCAAAACCCAGCTGATGAAGTTTGGTACAGTCGTAAAGGTCTGTACAAAACGTCTGAATTTGAGATTTTTGATCTCACAGAGGAAAATTGCAAATGCCATCGGCATCCAGCTGGTCAAAATTCCAATGCCACTCATGCCGAGTGTGTTCTTCATTACGTTTCCGATATCTTTTACGGTTGCCGGATTTTTCAGTAGCTCAGTAAACCATTTAAAACCGACAAAATTTGCCATGCTTAGGGAATCGCCAGCCTTATAATCAAAGAATGCATATCGCCAACCCCAAAGTGGCAGGTAGGAGAATACGGCAACCAGTGCCAAAAACGGCATCAACATTAAGAAAAGCTTGAACTTCGTGTCCATCTCAAATTTCTTCTCGCTCTTCTCTTTTGCTAGCAAAATCATCTGAAGGATGGATGTCACAATTAGCACAGCTGCAAATACCGTCATAATTGTGGCACTCTTTGGCAACATCGGCTCAATTTTATCAACCTTTTCTCCACCACTAATCTGAGAATAGGCTGTGTAGATCATGCCGATACCAACTGCCATGATCAATCCACTTACCAATGAAAAGATGTTTCCAAGCTTCTTTAAGCGAATGTTTCCAAGTGACATACAGGCAGATGCCACACCGGCTGCAATACCGACACACATCACGATCGCACCGGCACAGTCAAGCATAAAGCTGCTCTCCGATACCCAGCCTTTCTTGAAAGCTCTACCAAAACCATTTGTCAGTGTGCCGTAAGAGATGCCGGATGTAAACAGTGACAAATTTTTGTTGATCATACCACTGATTCTCGCTGGATTCAGACTTGGTATAAACAAAAAGACAACCGACAGCAGAATAACTGCACGCACCAGATAGTAGATATAATCATATGTCTGGCGCCTTTTTGTTTCCTTCTGGTTCATGTTTCTTCCCCTTTCTGTCCGTTGTCTCACGGTAACGTTTTCGATCTTTCGTAAAAAAATAATATGTTTTTTACTTTATTTCTTTTTCGTAAAGACAACTTTATATTATTTTTATTATAAATCCAATCTTATCAATTTGCACTGGTATTTTTTGAGGGTTCTACTGGTATTTTTTATCCTATTCCTTGCTTTTCTGATTTATTCGTAGTACAATATGTTTGACTTAATCGTTTTCTTTTTTCATTAATTTGTCTGTTTTTGACGATAAATTAGAACTGTTTATGAGGTATCACTATGAATTCTTATGGAAACCTGCCTATTGCGATAGGAAACTGCCAGATCTGTGTCGCGAAAAATCCTCCTCCGGTGTACGGACGACACAGCCATGATTATTTTGAACTGGTCTTTTTGCAAACTGGCCGCAGTCTAGTTGACTTGGGGGGGCATTCTTTTATTGTAGCTGACAGTGATTTTATCTTTCTTCCACCAAACGCAGCACACTTCATTCATGCAAATGGCGAATGTACTTGGTATCAAATTCAGCTGTCACAAAATATTTTAGAGCAGTTTTTCTCTTATTCTTTCGAGGATACGATTTTTTCTGTTTTTTTCATGCAGTCTGTCTTTACAAAAAATTCATCAGAACCTCTAATCGGACATGTAGAGGATACCTTGCCTGATATTTGGCTTTTACTCGATTCTATGTGCCTAGAATCTCAAAAAAGGGATCTTTACAGTGATCGCATGTTGTTTCATTTGCTTGTGACTCTTTTTTATTCACTCCTTCGCCACTCCCAAAATATGCTGCGCACTTCTGACAAGCGGACGAATCATGACCATGTCATGATTATTGCACAGTATCTGTTGCAAAATTTTGCAACGGCCTCGCTGGCTGGCCTTGCCGATCAGCTAAATTATTCACTCTCGTACTGCTCCCGTTTTGTGCTGGAGAGCACTGGTTTTCGCTTTAAGGAATTACAAAAAAAGATCCGCATGCAAAAGGCGGTTGATTTCCTTTTACATGCGGATCTGCCGATCGGCACAATTGCCGAGAAGCTTGGATATAGTTCGGCTGAAAATTTTATGAAAGTTTTCAAACAAGAGTATGGGGTGACGCCGAGTCAGTACCGGGCAATTATGCCTCATCCTTGAGGTATCGAATCATCCCTGGCCCGAGCGCCTCGGTCGGGCGAGCCAAAAAGCCGTGGGCTTCATAGAAGCGCTCTCGTCCTTTTGCACACATTAGATCGAACATCATCTCGGTTCCCGGCAGGCGTAGTTCTTCGACATAGCGCGTCAGTCGAGATAACACGAGGGATCCGATTCCGTAACCCTGAGCCTGTGGCGGAATGACAAGATCCTGCACATAGCAGATGACGGCCCCGTCTCCGACGAGACGCCCCATTCCGATCGGTTGTCCTGCCAAGTAGGCACCGACAACAAGAAGACTGTTATCGAGTGCCTTCTGTGCCTGCTCGCGCGATAACTTTTTCCAGCCGACCAAGGAACGAAGCTTTAAGTATTCGTCTACTGTCAGCTTGTTGTCGATCAGCTCGATCATATCCAGATCTACCTGTCTGGGCATAGTTACACCTTACTTTCCTTCGTATGTGATTACAGACTCTACGTCATAGCCCTTCAGACGCTCTCTGCCCTTTAATCCGGATAATTCCATTACGAATGCAATCTTTACAACCTCTGCGCCAAGGCTTTCTGCTAACTTGACAGCTGCCTCTACGGTTCCACCGGTTGCGATTAAGTCATCGATGATGACAACCTTCATGCCTGGGCGAAGATCTTCTTTGTGGATCTCGATCTCTGCTGTGCCGTACTCAAGATCATACTTTGCAGAGACGGTCTCTCTCGGAAGCTTTCCCTTCTTTCTTACCGGGATGAATGCCTTATGCAGGTTGTAGGCAATCGGCATACCAAAGATGAAACCTCTTGACTCTAAGCCAAGTACTGCATCAAACTCAACACCCTTTAACATTTCCTGAATCTTGTCGATAGAAAGCTTCAGTCCATCTGGATCGCGAAGGATTCCTGTGATGTCACGGAAAATGATGCCCGGCTCCGGGAAATCCGGAATACTGATTACATAATCTTCAATTTTTTTCATTTGCGTTCTCCTACCTTTGTTTATATTATTTTTTAGAATTGCAAAAGTCGCATAGCAATTCATAGGTATTTTATTCACTAGCGAAACGTATATGCGATCACAAAGAGTACTAGTAAGTGCACTGGATAAAACAGATAAAATGCATACTGTATCTTCTTGCTGGAATAGCCTTTTCTTCCATTATAAAGGGCAATCGGAAGCAGTGCGAAAAAGCCGTAAATCTCGAAGCTGTTTTTGTAATACAAGACAAAAATGCCAAGCGCGGCAAACACCACATGGATCATCTGCGAGACTGCCGGTGTATATGGTTTAAACACCTTCTCCCATGGCTCATTCATCAGACCCATCACGGCAATACACATAACACCGCTCCAGTCGTAATCGGTATGGAAAATGAATTTTGCCATATAGCCGTAGCCAAATACAAGCACCGGCCACACCAGATATTTCCAATCCTGATCGACTACCTTCATAAATATTACAATCATCATGCCAAACAGCAATGTGAAAAATACATTTTGTGAGGAATTGTCAACCTGAAAGCCTTTTAATGCCAAATCAAATGGAAGCTCTGAGAGCAGTGCCAAAAGTGCCAGACGAGCCATGTACTTTTTCCAATTTTTGGTGTAGCGCACGCCCTCCACGATCTGAAAGCAGAAGATCGGAAACGCAATGCGTCCAATCATTCTGCCTAGCCAGTAAAGAGTGGTTCCGGTTCCCGGCACTGGGAGTCTTGAAATGCCCCAGACATCAACTCCATTTGGACTGATACAGGATGCAAAGAGATGATCGATAAACATTGTGACCATTGCAATGATCTTTAATGCAAATGCACTCATGCTCCACTCCTTTTCTCTTTTGTATCGAACTTATTCTACGCTGTCAGTATCCGGCTCCACATCATCATCAAGATTTGCTGTGTAAACCTGACGCTTCATTGCCATCTCATCGCTTGCTAAATACTCATCATAGGTTGTGATCTTATCGATATAACCACCTGGAAGAAGCTCGATGATACGATTTGCAGTTGTCTGAACGATCTGATGGTCTCTTGAGGAGAACAGGATGACACCTGGGAACTTCATCATACCGTTGTTTAATGCGGTGATAGACTCCATATCCAAATGGTTGGTTGGCTCATCGAATACCAATACATTGGCACCGGAAATCATCATCTTCGAAAGCATACAGCGAACCTTCTCTCCTCCGGACAATACGCGAACCTTCTTTGCACCGTCATCTCCGGCGAAAAGCATACGTCCAAGGAAGCCTCTTACATAGGTGATATCCTTCACCGGTGAATACTGCTGCAGCCAGTCATAGATTACCAGATCGCTATCAAACTCAGCTGTGTTGTCTTTCGGGAAGTATGCCTGAGAGGTGGTAACACCCCACTTAAAGCTACCAGAATCTGGCTCAATTTCGCCCATCAAAATCTGGAATAAGGTTGTCTTTGCAAGCTCGTTTGATCCAACAAATGCGACCTTATCGTCATGGCGAAGGGTAAAGCTTACGTTGTCAAGAACCTTTACACCGTCGATCGTCTTGGTCAGATTCTCAACTGTCAATACCTCATTTCCAATGGTACGCTCTGGTCTAAAGTCGATATATGGATACTTTCTGGAAGATGGACGCATCTCGTCAAGCTGAATCTTCTCAAGTGCTCTCTTACGGGAGGTTGCCTGCTTACTCTTAGATGCATTTGCAGAGAATCGCTGAATGAATTCCTGCAATTCCTTGATCTTCTCTTCCTTCTTGCGGTTTGCTTCCTTCATCTGCTTGATCATAAGCTGGGAAGACTCATACCAGAAGTCATAGTTTCCAGAGTAGAGCTGAATCTTTGCATAGTCGATATCTGCAATCTGGGTACATACCTTATTTAAGAAATAACGGTCATGAGAAACGACGATGACAGTGTTCTCGAAGTTGATCAAAAACTCCTCTAACCAGTCGATTGCAGCCAAATCCAAGTGGTTGGTCGGCTCATCCATTAAAAGGATATCCGGGTTTCCAAACAATGCTCTTGCAAGAAGAACCTTTACCTTATCTGGACCGTCAAGCTCGCCCATTTTCTTATAATGAAGCTCGGTGTCAATGCCAAGTCCGTTTAAAAGGGATGCTGCGTCAGAATCTGCTTCCCATCCATTCATCTGTGCGAACTCTGCCTCAAGCTCACTTGCACGGATACCATCCTCATCGGTGAAATCCTCTTTCGCATAGATTGCATCCTTTTCCTTCATAATCTCAAACAGACGCGCATTTCCCATCATAACTGTGTCCAGTACAACACAGTCATCATACTTAAAGTGGTCCTGCTCCAATACGGACAGACGCTGTCCTGGTGTCATTGTGATCGAACCGTTTGTTGGCTCAAGCTGACCAGATAAAATCTTTAAAAATGTGGACTTTCCGGCGCCATTTGCACCGATGATTCCATAACAGTTTCCCTCTGTAAACTTAATATTTACATCCTCAAAAAGGGCTCTCTTGCCCAGACGTA
>CAUCWU010000058.1 GCA_958446555.1 uncultured Lachnospiraceae bacterium
CATTGCGGCAATCATATCTTTCTGAAGCTTTTCAAATTGCATGATCTTCTTCCTTTCTGTGGTAAAGCTCTTGCCTCACACGCTAGTAACATGATAGTTCAATTCTTGATTTCTGTCAACAAAAAGGAGCACACTTTCGTGTGCTCCAGAATCTTCTGATTACTCTACGGTATATGGCATAAGTGCGATATGACGAGCTCTCTTGATCGCTACGGTCATTGCTCTCTGATGCTTTGCGCAAGTTCCGGTAATTCTTCTCGGAAGGATCTTTCCTCTCTCGGAAACATACTTCTTTAACATTGCAACATTCTTGTAATCGATAACACCGTTGTTCTCTCCACAGAATACGCAAACCTTCTTTCTTCTGCGAGGTGCTCTTCTCTTCATGGAGGAATCAGTTTTTTCTGCCTTATTGTAAGCCATGTTCTTCTCTCCTTTTTGATCTTCTATTTCACGAAACTGTTCGTTTTCTATAATGAACTTGTCCGTCGGTCTCTGATATCATTAGTTAAATGGAAGCCCTTCGTCTTCTACGCCATCTGGGATGTTCATGAATCCGCTTGCAACTGCACTTGCTGGCTCTGGTCTAGACTGGGACGCTGCCGGTCTGTAACCGCCATTGTCTGCACCTGTACTAGCTGCCTTGCTCTCTGCAAACTCCTGATCCTCAACAACCACGTCTGTTGTATAAACTCTCTGGCCATCCTTGTTGGTGTAGCTTCCAGTCTGAATACGACCTGTAACAACGATCTTAGTTCCCTGATGGAAATACTTCTCAGCAAATTCTGCTGAACGATCGAACGCTACACACTGAATAAAGTCAGCTGTCTGCTCACCATTGGATGCATTTGTGCGTCCTCTGCGATCTACCGCTAAGGTATATCTTGCGATTGCCATCTGGCGCTCGCCCTGTGAGTAACGAACTTCTGGGTCTCGGGTAAGTCTTCCCATTAAAATAACTTTATTCATAGCTAATAACCATGCCCTTTCTAAAATGCCTAAGCTAGATGCCTAAGCGACTTGCTTACGCTTCCTGCTTAACGCAAAGATATCTAACAACCGGTTCCATAATGCGGATATGTCTCTCAACTTCGTTCGGGCACTCTGCATTACCATCAAACTGGATGAAGTAATAGTAAGCCTCTTTGGACTTCTGAATTTCATAAGCCAGTCTCTTCTTGCCCCAATCATCAACGTTGGTAACAACGCCATTGTAACGGGTGATATATCCCTGTACCTTCTCGATTGCTGCTGCTCTCTCTTCTTCCTCAAGCTTAGCGCTTAAAATAACAGCTAATTCGTACTTATTCATGTTTTCTACCTCCTTCTGGTCTCTGGCCCTCCACCTACTGGAGAGCAAGGATATGACATTACATCACAGTTTTTAACTTTACCATACTTTCAAATAAATTGCAAGCACTTTTTTTAAAAACTTCAAAAATTCGATAATTTTGGCAATCACTTCATCGACCAGGTTTTATTAAACTTTTCGCATTCTTCTCTACCAATTTTCTTGGCACCAAAAGCTGATGATCACAACCACAGCAGCGAATGCGAAAGTCGATTCCGACACGCAAAATCTCCCACTCCTTGCTTCCGCACGGGTGCGGCTTCTTCATCGTGATTTTATCTCCAACCTCAAAATCTAGCTTCATAATCATCCTCTGCCTTAGGCTGTCATCCATTACTCGACTGCCTCAGAAAGCGCCTCTCCTATTTTTCTTTTTATGATCAGATCTGCAATGTTGTCCTTGGCTGTCGCCGCCATATTAATTAAAACTAATTTCTTTCCACGGTAATAATCTAAAAGCCCTGCTGCCGGATAGACGGTTAGCGAAGTTCCGCCGACAATTAGCAAATCTGCCTCGCTGATATAGCGAACTGATTTTTCTAGTGTCTTTTGATTCAAGCTTTCCTCGTACAAAACGACATCTGGCTTGATCGTGCCACCACAATCGCATTTTGGAACCAGTTCTTTTGAAGCAAGAATCTGATCAAGACTATAAAATTTACCGCACTGCTCGCAGTAGTTTCGAAGCACACTTCCATGAAGCTCAAGCACTTCCTTGCTACCTGCCTTCTGATGCAAACCGTCAATATTCTGTGTGATCACTGCCTTTAGCTTTCCCTGCTGCTCTAACCTTGCAAGCGCCCTATGAGCCGCGTTTGGCTGTGCATTTGGGAATAGCATTTTATTTCGATAAAAACGGAAAAATTCCTCTGGCTTTTTTCTATAAAAGCTATGACTTAATATGGTTTCCGGCGGATAGGCATACTCCTGATTGTACAGGCCGTCTGTGCTTCGAAAATCCGGGATATTGCTCTCGGTCGACACACCTGCCCCTCCGAAAAATACAATATTGTCACTCTCGTTAATCCACTTTTTAAAAAGATCCATCTCGCCTGCCATACACTCACACCTTTCTCTACCAATCACTTTCACCGAGGCGTATTTAATTTAGTTCAGTTTAAATCCTTTAAGAAGTGCCCCAAGTCCAGTTGCGGCTGCTCCGTTATCCTCAAACTCAGATGGTCCTTCATCCTCTACCTCACGGCTGGCAAGATCAGCTGCCTCGCGAATGCTGAGAGAAATCTTATTGTTCTCGATCTTGATGATCTTTACCTTAACCTGATCGCCTTCTTTTAATACCTGGCTTGGATGCTTTAATCTTCTGTCACTGATCTGAGAAATATGAACGAGTCCGCTGATGCCATCACCAATGTTTACAAATGCACCGTAATCCTTTAGCTGCTCAACGGTTCCCTCTACGATGGTTCCAACTGTATACTTGTTGATCTTCTTATTCTTCTCTTCCATAACCTTTGCCTGAAGCAGTTCCTTTGCAGAGAGAACCACTCTCTTTGTATCCTCATCCACAGAGATTACCTGAACATCAAGCTCTTTATTCAGATAGTCAGCTGGCTCCTCAACATAGCTAAGTGCAAGCTTTGATGCTGGGATAAATCCGCGCACACCCTCAACATAAGCCACACAGCCACCGTTTACTGCGCCAGCTACCTTTACATGGTACACCTTTCCAGACTTCTGTGCATCCTTTAATGCATCCCATGCCAACTCCTCTGCTGCATCCTTGCAGGAAAGAAGCATATTTCCAGCGCCATCATCGGTCTTTACGACAGTTGCCGTTAAGCTGTCACCAACTGCAACATGCTCCATTACCTGGTAGGTCGGATCATCACTTAACTCACTGACCGGAATTCTACCTGGTGCATAATAATTAAAGTCAATCGTCACATCCTGATCATTGACATCAATAACAGTTCCCGTCACAATATCACCTGGACGAATCTTTCTGTAAGAAGCCTCCAGTTCCTTCTTGTAATCATCCATTGTTTCTGTCGTGCCAAATTCTAATTCCATACTATAAAACCTACCTTTCTAAAATACTATCATTCAAACCAGAAATAACTAATCCCCATTGCCCCCTTCATGGACAATCTCAGCGTAATAATCTCATCTACCGAGCCCCACATTGCCATCTCCTCGGAGAGATTAATGCAAACCTCTTTCATCGCTCCCTGCGTATTTAACGCAAACATCTGCGAATCCTTGTCGTTTAACGTAATCTTTAGCTTACTTCCCTCTGTTGCATACAGCTTTAGATGAAGCTCGCTTCCAAGACTATCGTTGTCACCCATTGTGTATTCCATCATGGCTTCCTGTGTCTTATTTCCAACACAAACGACTTGCATGCCTTCCTTTCTAGAAATACAAACATTTCGGCACTCGTCATACAACCATGCCCCTGTCATATTCGCAAAGTCACGACGAATACGAATGTCTCCATCTAGACAGACAATCGCCTCCGCAGGACTCGTTGTGCCGTCACTCTCAACAATCTTCGCTGGTGTATCCGCATCCTCACCAATCCAGATACGATATCCGCCATCTGCAAGCATCATACTCTCTGTGATCACATCATAGATCATTAGCTCACGAAATGGAATGTGAATTGTCACTTCCTTTGCCTCTCCTGCTCGAAGCGACACAAAAGCAAAGCCGACAAGTTTTTTATCTGGTAGCGTAAGAGTTGATTCCTCCTTTGCCGCATAGATCTGAACAACCTTTGCGCCATCGCGATTTCCTGTATTTCGGACACATAGTACTGCCTTTAGCTGCTCTTTTTCCTGCTCAACCACAAAAATATCATAAGAAAATGAAGTATAGGATAATCCATATCCAAACGGGAACTGTTTTGTTCCTCTATAATACTGATAGGTCTGACGAGTTCGAATAATATCGCACTCCTCCTTTGCCGGAAGCCCCTCAAATGATGGATACCAAGTCATACTCAATTTTCCTGACGGGTTATAAGCACCCGATAAAACATCTGCAATGGCTCTTCCCAGTTCCTGACAACCAGACGGGGAAAATACAATTGCCTTCGCATCTGAAAATGCGGACAAATCATGTGGATAATTGCTGACAATCACCACTACCACATTCTCATTTGCTCTTTTGACAGCCTCAAATAAATCGATCTGTGCCTTTGGTAGCGCATATTGCTCCCTGTCCTGCCCAATCTGACCGTTGATCACTGGATTCGTTCCAAGCACAACGACGACCTTATTTGCCTCGGCGGCAAGCGTCACTGCACGCGCTGTACCATCCCAAGTCTGCTCAATGCCAAACAGAGCGCGATTCTCACCTGGCCAACCAATGCTGACCTGCTCATCGGTTGCCGCACGAAGCATACCCTCGCTGTCCCAGTAGACATCTCTTCCGCGCCATGTTGTAATGCGAAAACGGCCATCTGATTGACTTTCGACGCAAAAACACTCTTTTACATGACGGCCAAATGCCTCGCTTCTGTTTGCATACAGCTTGCCGGTTTCATCTACGCTTGTCAGATAACAGCCGGTTGATGCCGCCTGTAAATTCATCTTGCCCTGTCCCCAGTCGGTCATCACAAATTCCTCAGCCTCTGAGCGTGAGCCAAGTGCAAGACGACCTTCTTGAGTCAAGCAAACAAATCTCTCTCCACAGCGAAGACAAAGCCTTCTCTTTCCATCGGTATAAGTCACATGCTCTGCCTGAAACGTCTCTCTGATTCCGTCATATGGTGTGATTCGATATGGAGGGATTCCTCCGTTCCAGTCTTTTAACCATTCATTTGCGAGTGGTCCAATCACAGCAATTTTTTCCTGCTTTTGCGGATTGAGTGGCAAAATCTGATTCTCATTTTTCAAAAGTACAATTGCCTCTCTACCAGCTTGACGTGAAAGCTCTGCATGATAACTACCACCCAAAAGAGACTCATCCGGATTTGCAAACGGATCATCCTCTTTTTTATTAAACATGCCAAGACGAATTCTCGTCGCGAAGCTTCGTCTGACAGCCTGATTGATATCCTGCATCGATAGAAGACCTCTATCATAAGCGCTTCTCACTGCCTCTGCGACATACTCCGGCTCATCGGCAAAGCAATCCACACCTGCCTTTACTGCAAGAGCGGCTGTTTGGGCTACGTCTGAGAATCGTTTTTCTTCACACAATTCCGCAAGTGAACACTCATTTCCAACAATATGGCCATTAAAACGCCATTCATTGCGAAGCAGCTCCTGAAACTGATCACACAGTAAGGTTGGCACACCATTGATTGTACTGCTCGCCGTCATGATGCCCTCTGCACCACCCTCGGTGATGCACCTTCGATATGGCTCCAGATAATATTCATGGAAGCTGCGAGGATCAATCGACACGCGAAGAGGTCGATCCTCTGAATTGTATCCAGTAAAATATTTCAGCGTAGCTGCTGTCTTAATATAACTTGGATCATCTCCTCGCATTCCTTTTATATAGGCAGATGCCATGCATCCACCCAGATACGGATCTTCGCCGTAACCTTCTTCTGTCCGTCCAAAGCGCGGATCATGCTCTGGCTCTGCCATCGGCGCCCAACGACATAGTCCGCCATGTTCCCCCTCACGATAATAGAGAATTCTTGCCTCATTTCCGACAGCCTCTCCAATCTTTTCCATCAAGCCCTTATCCCACGTCTGACTCATGCCAAACGGCTGTGGAAAAGTTGTCGTTGACTTCGGTGCCCCCCAGTTCACACTACGATCGTGCTTTGCTTCCACACCATGAGCAGCCTCTTCACCCAGATAGGTGCTTCGAATTCCAAGACGTGCCACCTCAGGTGTCAGCGTTGAGAGCATTCGACATTTCTCGTCCAGATTTAATGCCTCTAACAGCCAATCTAGTCGTTTGTTTATGTCAAGTGAGGCATCCCACAATGGTGTATTCCGGTTTTCCATATTTCCTCAGATCCTTTCAATGACAAAATGCTGCAGGAATCTCTGCAGCATTTTTCTTACTTCTTTTCAAGCTCCTTTACGGCAGCTACGATTTCAGCCGCATCCTTCTTTGAAATTCCTTTCGCTGAACATGCATATTGCATTAGCTCACTGAGAGATCCGTCACACCAGAAATTCATGAACTGTTTTACCTGTGCTTCCAAAAACTTCTTATCATTGATTGCCGAAGAATAATAGAAAACGCGCCCCTCTCTTCTTGAGTTTACATAGCCCTTCTCGATCAGATGTGCAAGAAATGTGCATACAGTGGATCGTTTCCAATCCTTTTGATACTTTTTTTCAAGCTCATCCATGATTCCAAGCAGCCCAATCTCTTTGTCTGCTTCCTGAATGCATCGATATACTAGCATCTCACAATCCGTAATATCTGAAAACAGCATAATTTCTCCCTCTCTTTCTCTCTTTATTGTCGCTTAATGCAGACTAAACTTCATAAGAAACACAAAAATCGCAGCGAAACCAACCATAAACAGAATCGCCTTAATTTTGCCAATTTCATTATTGACGTAAAACAAAATACCAAACACAACGATTGCCAGTACACAGGCAAGAAGTAAATATGCCCCTGCAAATGTAACAGTGATCGGAGAGATCACTGCGGTAAGGCCGATCATCAGTAGAAGACCTGCATTTCCTGTTGCAAATGTCAATCGCATCGATACCGGTCTTTGCGTGTTCATCCAAAACTTTCTCGCCACACGAAGATATTCTGGAAGGATCAGTCCAACACCGATCACAGCAAATCCCAGTACTCCCTGCTCCAAATTCAAGTCATAGGTAAGTGCTGCGGTATTATTTACAAGAAGCACACTGCCAAGTCCAGCAAACGCAATTCCTACAACAGTAAACACAATTGCCGGAACAAAATTGACAGCTGGTCTCCTTTGAAATTTATGATTCTTCCCCATAAAATAAGGAAGTGTCCACACAATAAAAGCTGCCGCAAGAATGAGAAGAAAGATGCCTGCTCCTCTTGAGATTGTGCTGGCTGGATGACCTTTACTCCATGTATAATTAGTAAAGAGAATCAGAATCACCACACATACCAAAAGAATTACCAGATCACGAAGCGCATTTCCTGCAAGACGATATTTTCCTGCAAGGCCAAGCATTCCATAAATCAAAAGAAGCTGAAGCACGCCTGCTGTAAGCGCAGCTGCAAACACCATATTTCCCAATCCGAAAATACCACCAGCAATTGCGATGCTCAAAAATGGCATGAGGCTAAGAGCAAACCATGAAAAAATTCTCTCCTGAGCATCCGATGTTGGATTTTTTCTCATGATAGATATTCCACCTTCGTTGACCAGCTTGGTGCTGAGCAGCAATAGTGCATATCCAAGTATCATTAAAACTATATTTGTTATCCCCATTCTAACCTCCGGAAGATTTACACATATACGTTTATTCTACCTTTATCCACTATTGATTGTCAAGTAAAAAGATAGCTGCCCAGAGAAAATCTCCGGACAGCTATTTTTTATATATAACACTAGATTGCTCCGTGCTTCACACTCTCGCAATCTTAACAATTACCATTAGATCTCAAACAACAGATCTCCATAGGTTGGCATTGGCCATACCTTGCGCTCTACTAATACCTCAAGCTTATCAACTGGTGCACGCAGCTCATCCATCGCTTCCTTTACAACATCCTTATAATAGAATGCCTGCTCTTTTCCTTCCATAGCAACAGCCTTTGCGTGAGCATCACTTAACTTCTTCAATGCCTGATAGGTCTCACCTAGAAGCTCTGCAATCTCATGAAGCATACCCTCCTGAGTGGAGATGTTTGCTGCTGCGTATGCAGACTTTATAGTATTTACAGATGCAGCCAGATTGTTCTCATACTTGATAACAGCCGGAATAATCTTCTTTGTTACCATATCAACCATTGTACCAGCCTCGATGTTTAATGTCTTGCTGTATGTCTCATAGAAGACTTCGGCACGAGCCTCAAGCTCTCTCTCTGTTAAGATGTGGAACTTCTCATACATCTCTACTGTCGTTGGCTCTGTAACAGACTTAATGGAGTCAACCCATGTCTTTACATTTGGAAGACCACGTCTTTCGGCCTCTGCAACCCACTCATCAGTATATCCGTTTCCGTTAAAGTAGATATCCTTGTTCTCACGGATAAACTCTGCAGTCACTTCACGAACAGCAACATCTGTGTGCTTGCCTTCTCTAAGCTTTGCCTCAATTGCATCTGCTGCATCAGAGAATGCTTCTGCCATCATTGCATTTAATACAGTGTTTGGCTCTGCAATGTTGCAGGATGAAGCAACCATTCTAAACTCGAAACGGTTTCCGGTAAATGCAAATGGTGATGTACGGTTACGGTCGGTCGGATCCTTATCAACAGCCGGACACTCCTTTACACCAAGATCAAGCATTCCAGCTGGAATAGATGAATCTGCATATCCCTTCTCGATAATCTGATCAACTACACCACCAATCTGATCACCTAAGAAAATAGAGATAATTGCTGGCGGTGCCTCCTGTGCACCAAGACGATGATCATTTCCTGGATTAGAAGCAGCGGTACGAAGAAGAAGTGCATGTCGTTTAACTGCCTTCATTACACAGCCTACAATTAACTGGAAACGAATATCAGTCTCTGGCGACTTGCCCGGCTTAAACAGATTAATGCCATCATCGGTGGAAAGAGACCAGTTGTTGTGCTTTCCAGAACCATTCATACCTGCAAATGGCTTCTCGTGAAGCAAACATACAAGACCATGACGTGTTGCAACCTTCTTTAAGGTATCCATCAGCAAAAGATTGCTGTCTGCTGCAACGTTTGTCACAGAGAAAATTGGAGCAACCTCATGCTGTCCCGGTGCAACCTCGTTGTGCTGTGTCTTTGCAGTGATACCAAATCTCCATAACTCTTCGTTTAGCTCCTTCATAAAGGAACCAACACGCTCCGGAATTACACCAAAATACTGATCATCAAGCTCCTGTCCCTTTGGAGCCGGTGCACCAAATAAGGTACGACCTGTAAACACGAGGTCATCTCTCTGTAAATATTTATCTCTGTCTACAATGAAATACTCCTGCTCAGGTCCTACGCATGCAATCACCTTTGTGGAAGTAGTATTTCCAATTAGACGAAGAAGTCTTACGCCCTGCTCGCTGACTGCATCCATGGAACGAAGAAGCGGTGTCTTAGCATCAAGTGCCTCACCTGTGTAGGAGCAGAATGCTGCCGGAATACAAAGAATGGTTCCAATTGCATCTTCTTTTACATAGATTGGGGAAGTCATATCCCAAGATGTGTAGGATCTTGCACGGGAGGTATCACGGATACCACCTGATGGGAAGGAAGAACCATCCGGCTCTGACTCACACAATTCTTTTCCGGTAAAATCCATCATAACCTTACCGTCTTCATCTGGAAGCGAAACAAAGGAGTCATGCTTCTCTGCAGTAAGCATTGTCAATGGCTCAAATACGTGTGTAAAATGTGTTGCACCCTTCTCAATCGCCCAGTCTCTTACTGCCTGTGCAACGATGTCTGCAGATCCCTTATCCAGCTTGCACGCCTTCACCTCATTATAAACCTTCTTAGGAAGGCGAGCTTTCATCTCAGCATCTGTAAAAACATTGTTGTTAAATAACTCTGTAATTCTGCCGCTCATGTTTTCAACCCTCTCATTCTATACTGATATAACGCTCTGTCTGCTGCCTTTTCTTCTGTTAAGCTATTCTGCAGAGCCACCTGACTGAACTGATATATTATCGACCACTTTACTATGATAAAGTAAAAGAAAGAGCGC
>CAUCWU010000059.1 GCA_958446555.1 uncultured Lachnospiraceae bacterium
CAAAACCAGTGACAAGATGACCACTCTCTTTTGCAAGAAGTCTCTTTAGCCCTTCAATTGTTCCAGCCTTTCCACTTTCCGGAAGTAGATCAAAATAGAGTGCCAATATATGAGCGGTCTGTGTCTGAACCTTCATCACACCAGTTTCATCCAAAAAGGTTTTCTGAAATTTCTTTACAATTCGATCATACTGTGCTTGATACTTGTCGGCTTCCTCTGTCTTTCCAAGTACACGACAAGTTTTCACAAACAGTCCAGTTGAGTACGCATAGTATGCCGTGCAGGTAAGATCATTTGGTGTTGCGCCAAAATAGCTTCCTTCCTCTGCATCTAGCGCTACCCAATCGCCAAATTGGAGTTTGTAATTCCAGATATCATCTACCGCATGTTCTCTCATAAAATCAATCCATTTTTTCATGCTTGTAAACTGCTGCTCTAGGATCTTTTTATCTCCATATGTCAGATATAAGGTCCACGGATTGATTACTGCCACGTCTGCCCATGCCGCTGCTGAATGAGTTCCCTGTCCCAAAAGCCAATCGGTAATCTTATGAAATGGCATTAAATCAGGTACCATATGTGGCACACCACCCTCTGGTGTCTGGTCGTAGGCTACATCCTTTAGCCATTTAGAAAAGAATGGCCATGTGTTTCTCAAAAAGCTTGCTGTGCGGCAGAAAATTTGCGCATCTCCTGTCCATCCCATTCGCTCATCTCTCTGTGGGCAGTCAGTTGGAATATCGAGGAAATTACCGCGAAGTCCCCACTCAATGTTATGCTCAAGCTGATTTAACAACAGATTGGAGCAGGAAAAATGACCAGTTTCTTCCATATCGGAATGCATAACGCATGCAACAAAGTCTTCCTTTGACGGCAGACTCTCCCATCCTTCAAGCATCGCATAGCGAAATCCCTGAAATGAAAACTGTTCTCTATAAACTGCCTTGGCATCATCTCTACAGATGTAGCTTACTTGTGCCTTTGCCTCTCTCAAATTATCAAAATAAGCATTGCCATCTGCGTCAAGAACTTCAAAGCAGCGCAGTCTTACCTTCATTCCCTGATGGCCCTTTACACGAAAACGAATACATCCAGTGAGATTTTGTCCAAAATCTACGACCCACTCCCCTTTTGGTGTTACAAACAACTGTTTTGCTGGAAGTTCCATCTCTACGCTCACACGACAACCTGGCTGTGCTGTCAACACTGTTTTTGGAAAATCCACGACTTCAACTGTATGCCATGCAGTTGTGCTTGGCTGGTAGGTCCATGCAATCTGGCGCTGAAGTTTTTTCTCTTCTTCAGTAAATGGCTGCGTCAACGGATCATGCATCAAAGATTTCTTTTCCTCTTCTGTCAGATGATGAAAGGACTCATCCAGTTTTGGCACAAAACCAGGCGCATTCCAACCTGACTGCTCAAGTCTTGCATCGTAAATTTCTCCATCATAAATTTCAGAGAAGGTTACTGGTGAGTTTGCGCCGATCCAGCTTTCGTCTGTGGAAAGTACCTGTGTCGTGCCATCTTCATAGCGGATTGTCAGCTGTAACAAAAGAGCTGTCTGATCGCCATAATTGTTTCTCTCATGAATAAAGCCCATTAATCCCTTGTACCAACCGGCTCCGATATGAGCACCAATTACATTTTCACCGATCTGAAGCTGATCTGTCACATCGTAGGTCTGATAGCATAAGTGATTGTGATAAGAAGTCCATCCTGGTGCCATCTCATCGTGTCCCACCTGACCGCCATTTAAATACAGATGATACAAACCTAATGCAGTCGAGCAAACATAGGCTTCTTTCACTTTCTTTTCAATCTGAAATTCTTTTCTTAAGTAGGTTCCCTTTGAATTTGACTTGTCGGCCTTTGTCTCTGCTGACACAAAGTCTCCCTGCCATTCATTGTTTAACAAGCCAGTTACAAATGAAACTGGTGTGCAAAATGCACTCTCTTCTTCCTCATTTTCTTTTTGAAAAGTGCCTTTTACCCAGACTTTAATTCGAACCCAGTATCGAGTGCAGGAATGTAAGTCTTCTTTTTTGCAGGATTTGATACCAGATGATTCCTTGCTTATCACCTTTTGGCTGTCATAAATCACATTTTGAAATTTAGCTGTGTCGGACAGCTGTATCTGGTATGCAGTCTGCATGATGCAGACCCCATCACTTTGTATTACCCAGCTAAGTGCAGGCATGCCATCGGTTCCAATTGCCTGCTTTAAATAATCCATTTCTACTGCTTTAATTTCTGTCATTTTTCTGCTCCATCCTGGCTTTTGTCGCTACTTTCTCAATTTTTCTTTAAAACCCATACATCACGTCCTGCAATTTCACAGCGTCCGGTTTTTGTCTCTTTCGTCACCAGATTGGTTAGCGAATCTTCTCCAAAGTCAACCCAAGAAGGCGTCTGATTGTGGTTCAATACAAATATTGTTGTCTCCTTTTCATTGACTCTTCTTGTTACTTCGACATTCTCCTGTGCCTCGTAAACCGGTGTAATCTTGCAATCCTTCGTTACCTGATCAAAAAAGTCTGCCAAAAATTCATCATCCGGATCGGTGCCAATATAGTAAGCAGTTCCATTTTTGTACTGATTTCTTGTCACGCACGGCATGCCTGCATAGAAATCGCTCTCATAGTAGGCAAGTGCCTCTGCCTGTCTTGTATGAAGAAGATCACAAAGAAAACCACAGGAATAAGACTCCTTTGGAAGCGGCATCTGTCCATTAATCAACATGCGATTGCTCTCATACGGACGAAGCGCATCGACCTCTTCCACCCAGATACCAAGAACCTCTTTTAATTTTCCAGGATATTCGCCAAAAATGCAGCGGTCATTTTCATCAACAAGTCCAGACATTACCGTCGTCACAAGTGTCTTTCCTTTTCCAACAAATTCTGTTAATCTCTCTGCGACACCTTCCTTTGTCATATATAACATCGGTGCAACAATCAACTCATAGTTATCAAAGGATGCTGACGGATTGATGATATCAACTGAGATATTCTTGCGATACAGTGCATGATAATAACGAGAAATCGTCTTTAAATAATCCATATCCTTGCTTGGACCACTTGCAAGCTCCAATGCCCACCAGTTGTTCCAGTCAAATAGAATTGCAACCTTTGCCGGTGTGCGAGCAGTCAAGAAGGCATCACCAATCGTCTCTAACTCATGGCCAAGTGCCTCACACTCTCGGAAAACTCTGGTATTCTCATGTCCAGCATGGCTGATGATTGCGCCGTGGAATTTTTCCTGTCCGGCAATTGACTGTCTCATCTGGAAGAACAGACAGGTATCTGCTCCGTGTGCCATTGCCTGATAGCTTAACAGACGAACCTCACCTGGGCGCTTCAGACGGTTATACGGCTGCCAGTTTTGCTGATTTGGTGACTGCTCTGTCAACACATAGGACTGACCCCCCTTTAATCCACGCATGATGTCGTGCTTCATTGCTACAAAATACGGCGGATCATCCGGCCACGGATAATTGTCCCAACCAACAACGTCCAGATTTTTGGTCAGCTCTAACTGATCCAGCTTTTTGATATAACCAGACATATTGGTCTGAATCGGAATCTCAGGATTGTATTTTTTCAGTAAACGGTACTCATTTAAAAAACACTCTGCTGTTGAGTCTGTGACAAATCTCATATAGTCGAGCTGAATCGCCGGATTAAAGCGATAATCATCATTTAACTCTGTTGGAAGTGTTACCTCCTCAAAACTTGTGAGAATTCTGCCCCAAAATGTCGTATGCCAACGGTTGTTTAATTCCTGTACACTGCCATAGCGCTTTCTCAGCCACAGACGAAACTTTGCCTGGCAGGTTGGGCAATAGCAGTAAGTTCCATACTCGTTTGATACATGCCACATGGCAAGGGCCGGATGATGCGCATAGCGCTTTGCAAATTCTTCTGCAATTGCAGCTGCACGCTCTCTGTATTTTAGACTGTTCACGCAGAAAAATACTCGCATTCCATGGGTTCTCTTTCTTCCCTGAATGTCAACTGGAAGTACCTCCGGATACCGGGTTGACAGCCATGCCGGCTGAGCAGTCGTCGGTGTCGCAAGACACACATAGATTCCGTTTGCCCAAATCTGATCAATAATTTTATCGAGCCACTCAAAATCATATACGCCCTCGTCTGGCTCTAATTTTGCCCATGAAAAGACTGGCAATGTCAACAAATTGATTCCTGCCTTTTTAAATAACCGCATATCCTCGGCAATTGTTGCCTCATCCCACTGATCCGGATTGTAATCTCCTCCATAATAAATTCGATCTGCCTTCTTCATATGTCACCTATCCCTTCCTGCTGTCAAAAGCACTGTGCCTTTGACAGCACTCTATCTAAATTTTTAAATCAATTTTAGTTGGCCCAGCACTCAATCACTGGACACGATAACAGTCCTGTTCCCGACAGCTGCAGATGGGTTGATGCGCCATCCTTTCTCTTCCAAACAAGTGTCGTGGAAAATTCCAGACAAAGCTTGTTTTCTCCATCGGTGAGTGCACCCGTGATTTCTGTTCTTCCCGGAAACTCAGCCTGATAGCCACAATCGATCCCATTTACAAATACCTGAGCCGTGTCTCCACCCTTTTCGATCTTTAGAAAATATCGTACCCCTTCTTTCTTATTCACAGAAAAGTTCGTCTCATATCGATAAAAACCAGTAAAACACGGATCAAATTTAGGACCATTCAGATTCACAAGTTCTTCTTTTTGCTCAATCTTTATAAATGGCGTGAACGTGCCGTAATGAAGCTCATCTGCACGGCTAACTGCCCACTTTAAATCGAGCACCTGCTCAGACTGTTTAATAGCTCGAGCGGTAAGATCCTTTTGGGGCTCAACCACAAAAAACTGTGCCTCTCCTGGCTCTATCTCAATCGGCAGTTCATTTTCTGCAATGCCAAAATGAGTTGCTGTATTATTCCACGGATTGTACTGTGTCACTGACAAAAATGGCTGCTTTGTCTTTTCAAATACAAGTTTCGCCGTCACTTTCTTGGTTGTGCTCTCGTTAAAAATCATCACGACTCTCGCATCTTCTTGTGCTGTCTGATATAGTCTGATATCGTGAAATGCATTTGCACTCTCTGTTGTTTCTGTAGCGATCAGCTTTCCATATCCTATACACTTCTCTCTGACACATCTAGAAAGCTCTGCAAGCGAAGTCTTTTCCACACTCTTACCAAATTCCTCTGAAAGCTTGTTTCCATAGGTATCATGCTCGGCTACATAGTCTACTGCATAGACCGGCAACCCCTTTTTGGCTGCCTCGATGACAAATGCCACTGCCTCTTTGTCCTCACATGCTGCACCTGGAAGCACCAGACAGCTGTAGGTCATATTTTCAATGCGCAGCTGATTTTTCTCTACATAAGCCTCTTTTAATACCTGAACTGGAATGACATCGCAGTCAAGCTGATTTTCCATCAGGACACGCATCGGTTTTTGATACAGCTGATAGTCTTTTGCACTCCACTCCGACTCTGCATGATACAAAACAGCGGCGTCAATCATCGGCTGTCCACCTGTCAAAAGATGGGCACTGCGCTGCATATACTGCATTAGCTTTGCAAAGGCAGGAAACTGCGGATTGTTGCCACGGGCATAAAAATGTGGTGGACAATCTCGATCTGGATAAGTCATTGAGAATGCATGCGGTGTAAACTCATTGATGCCTCGCACCAACATATGATTGGTCAGCCACTTCATAAAGGAAACACCCTCTGCCCAGCCGTAATTTCCAAAGATTTCACAGAGTGCACGATTTTTCTTTTTGGGATCAAGATGTGCTGCTGAACTTGCAAGCTTGGCGAGTCCAAAATGGAAGAATTCACCGTCGCTGTCACCTGCAATCCACTGATGAATCTTTCCGGTAAAGCCAGGTACAATCTGATGATGAACCACATCGACGCCTGCCATATGCTGTCCCTTCATCTCTTTGAAATAATGACCGATGCTGCAGGCTAGTCTTGTGTGGGCATTATCATCCTCGATGATATGACCAATGTACTCAACTCCATGATCGCTACACCACTTACCGACCTGACCAGAAAAACAACTGTACACAAGATCGGTCAAGTGCTCCATATACTGTGTGCGAACCCGTCCGGTCTTCTCTCCCATATCATACCACAATGCCGGAAGATTTTGTAAAAATTCATCCTTCCACTGTTCATGCAAGCGATCACTCAGTTGTTTGCTCCATGGCATCCTGACATCTCTTCGGCCTGGAACTGCGTCAAATGGATAGCCATTGATATTGCCAAGCTCTGGCTCATCTGAGAAGAAGCCGGCAATTGTCTTTCCAAAATAGCGTCCATAATGCTCATAATGCTTCTCATAAACCTCATTAATCAATACACGAACCGATTCGCTGTCGATCAGATTCATATAGTGTTCTCTTCCACCACCTTTTTTTGTCGTGAACAAAATGAATAAGCGGTACGCGCCCTCTGGAAGATCAAAATAGACAAATCCATCCTTTACAGAGTTTGTAAGATCAAGAACTCCCTCAGCACTTACATTTAATGTCTGTGTGTCTGGCTTTGGACACGCCAAAATTCCTAACAGCTTTCCATCCGGCTGCAAAAAATTTTCTACCAGAACAGCTCCGTCCTTACACGGTCCCATGATGTCCATATGGCGCTCTGCAATATAGATTTTTTCATGTTCCGGATTTCGCTCAAAACCACCATTTGCATAGCCTGTCGGAAACTTTCGATCATCCAAGATCCACAGCTTCATCCCTCTTTTTTCGGCTTCCGGTACCAGAAAATCCATGGTTTCCCACCAACGAGGACCACAAAAATCAGGATACGGGCGTGACTCCAGACAGATTTCTTTGATGCCACATTCCTCAATTTTGTCTAACTCCTCGCGTATTGTTAACGTATCCTCCCCCTTCATCCACAAAAAAGGAAGGATATGACTGCTACACTCTGCGTGAAGTAATTGCTCTAATCGTTCAATCATTATTTTCTCCTTGCGTTCTGTGCGATTCAATTGTATAGGTATAAGTTCCTGAGCCAATAACCCATTCTTTCTTTTTATCTTCTGTACAGATCGTTGCTGTCATGTTCGGTGGAATCGTCACAGTAACCATCGTTGTCTCACCAGCTTTTTCCCAAGAGACACCTATCATTCCATACGGATGCTTCATCTGTACCTTACAAAAATCCATATTCTCTGCGATATGTGGGCAGATCGTAACATGATTAAATTCTTGGTTGGTGCGAATGCTGCCAATTCCGCCAAGACCTGCAAAAAACCATTCATCGATACTGCCAAGCATCAGATGGTTCTGAGAACCGTGTGGGCGATTCGGATCTGGTCCATCCCACTCTTCGGTAAGAGTCGTCGCACCATTTTTGACCTGATAGCCGTAGCCTGGGCGGTCTGTGATATTGGTCATCTTATTGAGCAGATCATTCATACCATATTTCATCAGTGCAGCCACCAGATACGGATGTCCAACGTCACCTGCCGTAATCGCATAGCCGCGCTTTACCACTTCGTCTCTTAGCTGACTGATCGCCTTCTTTTCATATTGTTCTGGAACAAGACCTGCCATCAGACTCATTGCCTGACATGCCTGGCTTCCATTGGCATACCGTCCGGTCTGATCATCCAAAAACTGACTGTTATATTCCTCATAGACAAATGCGCTCTGCTTGGCAAAGAATTGTTCATCTTCCGTTTTTTTGAGTCTATGGGCAGCCTCTTCCATCACCTTTAAATCCATATAGTAGATGCAGGTGGCTGTGACGGGAACCGGTGTGTTCTGTGAATATGGAGTGCACGGTCCAATGTCCAGCCAATCGCCTAGTCCGTGATGCAAAACACCGTGATGTGTCTTTTTCGTCAGATACGCAACATACCGCTTCATCGGTTCATACCAGTGTTCTAACGCTTTCAAATTTCCGTACTTTGCCAACAGAAGCTTTGGATTTAAAACGCATGCACTTCCCCACTCCGGTGAGTCCACAAAGCCGGTATGCCATTTATCAAATCCAGTGACATACTCTGGACAAATATCCGGTACCAATCCATCTAAATGCTGTGAATCTGCCATATCCTGCTCAATTTTTTCATAGAACAGCTCAAGATCCCAGTTACAAAGAAGAGCTGGTCCAATTAGATGCGTCTGTTCTAGCCATCCTAATTTTTCACGGTGTGGGCAATCAGTAAAATAGCTTTTGATATTGGACAACATTGCCTGTCTGATGATCGCATGGATTTCATTAAACAGTGGATTGGAGCAGGAAAATGTTCCTGTCTCTTCTAAATCTGGATATAAAAATTCACCAGTTAATGCAGTTATTGTCACACCATCCGGAACCGTCGCCTTTACATAACGAAATCCAGTATAGGTAAAATCTGGTGCAAACTCTTGGCACGGCTTTTCACTGCAGATGTAGGTCCATGCATATCCTTTTCCGGTCACACGCTGATCTGGCTGACCATCTTTTGTCAAAATCTCAGCTGGCGTTAAAACAATTTTTTCCCCTGCACAGCACGACTCTACCTGAGCGCAAAGTGCCACGCGACCCGAAAAATTCTTTCCAAAATCGTACAAATAGGAGCCGTCTTTTTGTTTTATCACTGAAACTGGGCTGTAACGTTTCATCACCTTAAGTGGTGCTGTCTGTCGAGCAACTAATTTTGCATTCGGCGCTTGGCAGACTGCTACCTTTGCCCAGTTACTGCAGTCCGCATCTGGCATTCCGTATGCTTTCCAATCAATGCGGCCATCGTAATCCTCGCCGCCATAAATACAGCAAAACAAAATTGGGCTTTCTCCGATTTTCCAGTCATCTCCTGTCGAGATTTCCTGTGTGCGTCCATCCTCGTAGATAATTCGAAGTGTCGCTAACAGCTTTCTGTCTCCATAGCTTCTTGGAAAATAGACGTATCGTCCGCCCGGCACACGGTACATGCCATCGCCAAGCTTTACACAAATTGCATTGTCTCCAGCTGTCACAAGTTCACTGACATCATAGGCACAATACAGACAGCTCTTGTTATAATCGGTCCAACCAGCTTCCATCACGGCATCGGTCACTAATTTTCCATTGATCACACACTCTTCATGACCCAATCCGCAAATATATAATTTCGCCTTTGCAATTTTCTCATCTGCTTTAAATTCAGTTCGATACAGATGATAGGTATTCTGTGGCTCTGTGATCCACTCTGCATTCCATTCGCTATCTGAATAGAATGCGGTCTCAAAACTTGCCTCTTCTGAAACCACAGCAGCCTGTCCACCCTCTTTTTTTACTTCAACCGTCCAGCTATAACAGCTGTCACTTTTTAGTGGCTCTCCCTCATAGGGAATCTGGCTCATTGCTCTACTAAGTACGGTGCCACTGTCCCATACTTTGCATTGTTTTTTGCCTAAGCAAGTTTTCCATACCTGAATTCGATAGCTTTCTTGATACCAATTTTGTTCTTTTGTATCAACTCTCCACGAAAATCTCGGATGTGCACTGTCAATTTGAATCGGTGTGCACTGTCTTTCTGTCCTTAAATCAATGATCTGCATCTGCCAGTTCTCCCTGATATCACAAAAAGGGGCAAATATGCTCTGCCCCTTTCTGCTGTTATATTCGATACATTTCGTACACTATTTACTCTGTTACAGAGTTGTCATTTAACATCTGGATGGTCTCATCGAAGTCATCATCAGTCTGAGACTTAACGCCATCGATGTAAGACTGCCATGCATCATCATCATTGACATCATACTCGCCAGTGATGAACTTCAAAGCCTCTTCCTTTGCATAGGTCTCGCATGCAGATGCCAGCTGAGCCTTTGCTGCTGCCTGATCAGAATCCAGATTTACAACTGCCGGACGGTCATATGGAGATACAGAATCCTCTCCGCCAAGACGGTCGGACTCAACCCAATACTTGCCCTCATAATATCCGTCATCTGTATTCCACCATGGCTCTGTGGTTGCTGCAACCTGAACCAATGCTGAGAAGTTCTGTGGTGTGAACGGGATACCGGTACGGCATACTGCAGATGCCATCATACCATAGTCTGCACTCTTT
>CAUCWU010000060.1 GCA_958446555.1 uncultured Lachnospiraceae bacterium
TTCATCCCCGCCCGACTATGTCGGACGAGGTTTTCTGCGGAGAACTGGATAAATTCTTATTTTCCTATTATGCCTATTTTTCTTTTCCAAATTTGGAAAAAGCCTCTCCTATTGATTCGAGTGTCTTGATCAAACATTTTCTTGGTGTTGCCATGCACACGCGCGTAAACAGTGGACTGTCGTAATCGTTTCCCTCACCTAGGCACACATGTGCTTTTTTAACTAGAAATTCGTTTAACTCGTCACCACTTGAAAAATATGCTGACCAGTCGATCCACAAAATATAGGCGCCTTCGCCGCCGCACACTCTTGCTTTTGGCAGGTGCTTTGCAAAATAGTCGCGAAGCACACACATATTTTCCCAGACATACGCATTTGACGCATCGACCCATGCTTTGCCATCTTTGGTATAAGCAGAAAGTACACACTCATACACACACGGATCGAGACTTCCATAGTGGTCACGAGTCCGCCTGTCCGTAAAGCGCGCGCGAAGCTCATCATCTGCGATTATAATGTTTGCATGGTTTACTCCTGTAAAGCCAAATGATTTTCCCAGTCCTGTCGCGACAATCGCATGTGACTTTGCACCTTTAATATCAAGGTAGCACGGACATGTCAGTCCCTGATAGCAGTTATCTGCAAAAATCTCATCTGAGTAAACAATAACACCACAGCGATTTGCTAACTCTGCCAGACGCACCAGATCTTTTTCTTTCCAGATCTGACCAATCGGGTTATGAGGATTGCATAGGACAAACAGCTGATTATGCGGATTTGCCATCGCCTGCTCAATTGCGTCAAAATCCATTTGATAACGGCCACTCACACTGTCATATATAAGCGGACATTCCACTGTCTTTTTATTTAGGCGATCAGCCGCCTGACGATAACGATTATAAACAGGTGTTGTCACTATTATACCATCATCAGGATCCGTACATACAAGACGAATCGTAGTTGCAAGCGAATAAATAGTTCCGAGCGTTGTAACGATCCACTCTGGCTTAATTTGTGTTTTTCGGCTCATCTGCATCCATTTTGTTACTGCACTTTTGTAAGCTTCATCCGGCAGTGTAAAACCGTATAGTCCGTTCTTTGCAAAACGAATGACTGCCTCCTCGATGACAGGCGCACTTTTAAAATCTGGCTCTGCACCATCCAGACTGATATTTCCTGCTTTGACGACTTCTGGCGGCGTCATCATCAGCTTTAAATTTGCGCCAGAGCGCTCCACAAGTGTTTCAAAATCAAATTCCATTACAAAGCTGCCCTTTCGTACACATATTTTGCGCTTGCCACATCCTCAATAGCAAGACCTAGTGCATCAAAGATGGTGATTTCATCATCAGCTGTTCTGCCTTTTGCTTTGCCTAAAAGCACTTCTCCGATAGATCCAACAATATGATCTTCTTTAATCAACCCTTCTTTAAGCGGAATTAGATATTCGCCGCTCTCGCGCTTTGCTGCCTCTGTCTGATCAGAATACAGACGCGCTGCTGCTACCAGATCAGAAGAGACCTCTCTTGTAGTTGGTGTAAAAGTACCCACTGCATTGATATGAGTTCCAGGCTTGACCATTTCCTTTGTCAAAAGTGGCTCTTTTGACGGTGTTACGGTGCAGATGATATCGGCATCTGCAACTGCCTCTTTGACGCTTGCACATACGGTAACCGGAATCTGATATTTTTCCTGCATTTCATTTGCAAAGCGCTCTGCTGATTGTGGGAACAAATCATACACGGTCACACAAGTGATCTCTCGAATCTCACGAATCGCAGCCAAGTGAGATCTAGCCTGCGCACCTGCTCCAATCAGTGCAAGTGTATGCGCGTCCTTTCTTGCCAGACAATCGGTTGCTGCCGCACTGACAGCACCGGTACGAATCTCTGTGATGCTTCCAGCCTCAATCATGCCTGCAACCGTACTGTGAGCTGACTCAAATAACATTACATAACCGATATGAGACGGATATTTTGTTCCCATATTCGGTGCAAATGCAGAGATTACCTTTGCGCCAAAATAGTCGCCTACATATGCCGGCATAAAGCCAAATTTTGCTGTGTTTGGCATCACCGTAATCAAACGTGCTGGCTGAGCATAAGTACCTTCTTCAAGACCAATCAAAGCCTCCTTCATCAGCTCAATACAGTCTTTTGGCTGTAACAGCTTTCTTACCTCTTCCTGCTCGATAATCTTCATAAAAACCACCTTTCTGTAGCCTGCTATTTAGCCACTAATCTTTAGTCCTGCCACCAACATCTCCGGTCCAGACACTGTATAGCTGTCGTACATGACAAGCGGATTAATCTCACGGTCTTTTCCCAAAAGAAGGACATTGGCGAAAAGATCTGCGACAGTTCCACTCATTGTTAAGCCTTCCATCATGCCAACCGGTTTTCCGCCTTTGATGCGAACAGCCTTACACGGGAATGAAAAATCGCCCGATACAACATTTAATGCATGGAATTAATCATAATTCTCAAATACATAGACACCGTCACCGCAAGCTGCAAGTAATTCCTCTAATGAGGCTTTTCCAGACTCTATCGTAAAATTCTTTGGCATGATTGCCATATCTGTATGAATGTTTCCACTTAAAAGCGTCTTTCGGCCTGCATTTCCGGTCGAAACAGAGCCTGCCTTTCTCGCTGTTGACAGATTGTGCATCCAGCCCTTCAAGACACCGTTTTCAACAAGTGTCAAATCACGGCTTGGCACACCCTCGCAGTCCATCTTCCAAGAAAAACCACACTGAGTACTATTTT
Source organism: uncultured Lachnospiraceae bacterium (assembly GCA_958446555.1). GTDB lineage: Bacteria > Bacillota > Clostridia > Lachnospirales > Lachnospiraceae > Anthropogastromicrobium. The sequence continues at coordinate 2,769 of CAUCWU010000060.1, forward strand.
GGGAATCATTACCACCCTTGTAATCACGAATTGTGATGCAGTCTGAAAAAATCTTTGTATTCTCTTTTCCTGCAAACGGTGTTGACTGACTCTGCGCTCTCTTTGCTGTAAACATCTGCCATGCAGTAATCAAAATGTTGTTTACGACCTGAGACGAGAGCACAGCCTGATAGACACCTGACTCTGCTGGTATCATTGGGACATTCAAAAAACGTCTCTTTGAAAACTCTGCCAAAAAATGCGCCGGTGTCAACTCATTTAATGTCAGCGCCGACAATAAACCGCTGTAATCACCTGCCGAAACCTCTGCAACAAAGCGCTGAACTGATGCGGTTTCTTCTATATCGTTGGAGTTTACAATGCCCATCGTTAGAATTGTCTGTGATAGATCAAGACGAACTGGGCAACCAAAGCTTTCTTGAAGGCTGGCTGCAAGTGTCTTTGCCTTCTCCTTCAACTTACCTACCGAGACAAGCTCATATGTACACTCTTCTGTAACGGCCTTGGTATCTTCCCAGTATTCTGGTGTCACAATAGCATCAGCCTCATTTGCAGCCGATGACTGACTATTTGTAAATGCCTGCGCAATTACGTTCTTCGCGTCATCGTCAAGCTTTTGTGTGTAAACCATTCCTGTCTTCTTTCCAGATGCACGCACAAATAACTCTGTCTGTTCACTGCAGCTCATCGGTCCCGTCTGATCGCCAATCACTTCAACTGAAAGGATTTCTTTTTTCTCTGCCTCGGCCTCTGCAGCTGTGCAGCCATCTGGAAGTAAATCCATTGCAGCACAGTAGGCTTCCAATTCTTTCATTGTTTTTTTCATATACTTGCCTTTCATAAGTCTTATCCAATTGACATATGGGAAATGCGCACCATCGGCTGCGGTGTCGTCGTTGGAATTAATCCGGAGCTTGCGCCGCAAAAACCGCCCTTTTCGTACTTGATCTTCTTTCCAACACGGTCAATCCGCTTGATCACATCAATTCCATTTCCGGTCAACATAATGTTTTTTACCTGATGGTCATAATCGATCTGGCCATTCTTGATTAAAAAGCCTTCCTTAACCTCAAGTGAGAACTGCATACCGCCAAAACCGCCGCCAATACTCTCAACAAAAAGACCGTTATTAACGCCACGAATCATCTCTTCTTCGTCATCCGATCCTTCTGCCAGACAGGTATTGGTCATTCTTGATACCGGTGCATAGGTATAATTTTGTCTTCTTCCGCTTCCGGTGCTCTCCATTCCTAGCAGCTTTCCATAGTAGCGATCGCACATGTAAGACTTTAAAACACCATTTTCAATCAGGACATTTCGCTGCATTGGATGGCCTTCATCGTCAATTGCTGCTGAACCATACTGACCTGGAATGGTTCCATCATCTACAAGCGTCACCTTATCACTTGCAACTTTCTCACCAATCTTGTCAACAAACGCACTTGATTTGTGTGCAATTGCAATCGCCTCCAAGGAATGACCACAGCTTTCATGCCACAGTGTTCCGCAACCGCCAGCTGCAAGCACAACCGGAACGGTACACGGCGAGATGCTTCCTGCCGTGCGAATTTTGTCTGCTCTTTGCACCATATCCTTTGCAAAACCAGTGTAGGCAATCTCATCATCATAGGCTTCAAAACCAGACGGCTTTGTATAATCATCCCATGTGCCGTAGGCACTCTCACCGTCAGCGACAACTGTCTGCATCCGCATTCTCGTTGTAACACGGCGGTCTGTCGTGTAAAGTCCTTCGGTGTTGGCAACCCACACACGCTGATCAGTGTCAAAATAGTTTAAATTCAGTGAACGAACATTGACCTTGGTGCTTCTCGCCGCCTTATCAGCCTTTAACAACACCTGAATTTTATCCTGATTCGAAATCTGAGCCGGATATTTGACAACTGGACACGGATTGTGCCAATGTTTTTCTGTTAAAACGATCCCAGCTGCTGCCGCTTTTTCTTTTATCTCAAGCATATCAGCACCCTTTTTTACCAACTCAAGAAGTGCCTCTTTTGTCACCTGATTGGTATATAAATAGACATTTGAAAGACCTTGAATCAGATACAAGCCGACTCCGCAGATGCGAAGGCTCTTCACTCCCTGAATCACCGATTCTACGCAAGGAATATTGGTCTCCTCTCTGTCCTCAAAAAACAGCTCGGCAAACTCAATCCCGTGCGCCTCTGCAGACGCAAGTATCTGACTGATCTCGTCTTTTTGAAGCATCGCTTTCTCCTTTCTTTCACAACGTGTTCTTTTTGATTTGACCCCCAATCATCACAAGACGCACATTCTTTGCATTTGCAAGAAGCATGATATCATTTGACGGATCGCCATCTACAACAACAAGATCAGCAAGCTTTCCAGCCTCTAGGCTTCCAAATTTGTCATCTGATTTCATCAAATAGGCGCCATTGATTGTACCAGCCTTGATTGCCTCCATATTGCTGTAGCCACAGCGGGTCAGACTGAAAAATTCTTTTCCGATCTCAGCAAATGGTGTGTTTGGTGAGTTTGAATAGTCGGTTCCAAGCGCAACTAGAATTCCATACTGGTGAGCAAGAGCAAATGAATGCTTTGACGCATCGCCTAGCGCCTTTGCTTTTCTCATCATATGCTCAGGAAGTCCCTTCATATCGGCAATGCCAAGCGATACCGACAAAGTGGTGACAAGTGGAATGTTCTTTTCTGCCATCAGCTTTACGCACTCCTCATCTAACAGAACACCGTGCTCAATGCATTTTACACCGTTTTTGATTGCCTGCTTGGTTCCTTCTGTTCCAGTGCAATGAGCAGTCACATAAGTATTATGGCGGGCTGCCTCCTCGACAATCACACGCATCTCTTCAGGAGAAAACTCAATGTCATTAAAATCGTCAACTGCCGATGACACGCCACCGGTCGCACAGATCTTGATAAACTGTGCACCCTCACGAAACTGCTGTCTGGTCTTTCGATAGCAGTCATCCGGTCCATCCACAAGGCATCCAATCAAGTCTCTCTTATTGGACTCCTCCGGTGTCAGCATCGGATTCATATCACAATGGCCCGATGAAATACTCATAACTCTTCCACCTGGCATAATGCGAGGACCTGTGATGTTTCCAGCCTCAATTGCACGTTTTAGTGATGCACCAAAAGCACTCATATCGCGCACACCAGTCACACCGGCATCAACCAAATCCTTTAAGTCTTGGACAGTTGTCAATAAAAGATCATACGGTGTGTCACCGCTTTTATGGATGCTCTCCTCACCGCAAAGATGCGCATGCGCATCGATAAAGCCTGGCATGATGGTTTTTCCTTCCAGCCTGTAAGTGGCAGCTGATGAATCGTCATATTCTTTTTCTTCGCCTACATATATGATTTTATCATCATCCACGACAACCATTCCGTTTTCAATTGGCGTATCTGATACGGCATCAATGACTCTTGCGTAAAATACAGTCTTCATTTGTTTCCTCCTTTTTATTTTATCTTGAAATTTTTACAGAAATCACGTACACTTGTCTGAACAAGGAGGTTTTTATGACTACTGCAAAAGATCTATTATCGCTGCCATCTCTGTCCCATATGAAGCTAATTGGCGGATCTGAAGGCCTGTCACGAGTTGTCACATGGCCCTATGTGATTCTGTGCCCTCCAATTGGAGAATGGGTAAGCGGCGGTGAATTTTTAATTTATTACGGTGCAAATTCGGTTGTGGAGCAGGTAGAACTTGCCCAGCTGATCCGCGATGCGGCTCAAAATGATGCGGCTGGCATTTTGTTTCTCGTCGGCCACCACTATATCCTCGAAGAAAATCTTGATGATGAAATTCGAACACTCGCTGATGATCTAAAGATACCAGTCTTTTCTCACACCAGCCTTGCCTATGTAAACTCCATCACAAAAGATATCATTGGACTAATTCAAGATCGCGAAAAGGATACTGCAATTGCCAATACCTTTTGGTACTCACTTTTCTTTCAAAATACCGATGTAGACGAGCTGTCAACCTTAAATCAGGCACTGTTTCTCGGATATCTGCCCAGTTACAAATATTGTGTCTATATTGTTGAGATGATGAACGCCACCGAATATTTTCAAAAACAGGAGTCTACACACGGCCCCAATTTTATGGAAACACCGTCTGAATTTTACCGAATGCTTGCCAATAAACTCGGCTATATCACAATTAAAGAGACCGGAAGCAACTGGCATGTCGCCCAAAATGGCTCCAATGTCTTCGTGCTTCCTATCAACACCGACTTACAGGAGCAGGCAGCCGATTCCTTCTTCGAATCGCTGGCTCTTCGAATCGAAGCACAATATCCTGGCACAAAGTTCTGCGTTGGAAAGGGAGGGATTCGCTCCCGCTTGTTTGGCATCCGCGAGTCTTTTATTCAAGCCAAGCGAAGCCTTCTCGCTTGGAAGCTAATCGGCACAGATCACCGACTCATCTCGTACTCAGATCTTGGCTTTTACCAGCTTCTCTTCGAGATTCCGACACTCTCTGTTATGCGCGAATACACAACCCACTTTCTTGATCCGATTCACGAATATGACAATGCGCATGATGCGCATCTCTATGAGACACTATGTATGTGGCTTACCTGCCGCTGCAATCAGGTGCAGACGGCAAAAGCGCTGTTTCTTCACCGAAATACGTTGCTTGGGCGTTTAGAGAAGCTTGAAAAGCTGCTCGGTGTGTCACTCGACGATTCCGACACCATCTTCCAGATCCAGGCCGCCATAAAGATCGAGCGGTTTTTGTCGGAGACGTAACTTACATCTCCTCAGCACGATGACAAGCCGTAAAGTGTCCCGGCTCAATCTCGCGAAGCATTGGCTTTTCGTTTCTGCACTTGTCTGTCGCATATGGACAGCGATTGCAGAAATTGCAGCCCTGTGGCAGATTGACTGGGCTTGGCACATCGCCTTGAAGAAGGATTCTCTTTCTCTCACGCTCAATCGTCGGGTCTGCAATCGGAATTGCAGATAGAAGTGCCTTTGTGTACGGATGACGATTCTTGATATAAATATCCTCACTGTCTGCAATCTCAACTAGTGATCCCAAATACATTACGGCAATGCGGTTTGATATCTGGCGCACCATCGACAAATCGTGTGTGATAAACAGATAGGAAAGCCCCATCTGCTGCTGAAGCTTCTTCAGTAGATTGACAACCTGCGCCTGAATCGAAACGTCCAGAGCTGAGATTGGCTCGTCACAGACAATCAGCTTTGGCTCTAGTGAGAGTGCACGTGCAATTCCGATACGCTGTCTTTGTCCACCAGAAAATTCATGCGGGAAGCGATTTGCATGATCCTTGTTTAGACCAACCATCTTTAAAAGCTCTAATACGCGGTCTTCCAACTCCTGTCCCTTATACATCTTGTGAATTCTCATGCCCTCTGCCACAATATCGCTGACAACACTTAAAGGATCTAGGCAGGCATATGGGTCCTGAAAGATCATCTGTACATTTTTGGTATATTCCTTCTTTTCTTTTTTATTGTAAGTCCAAATGTCGCGCCCCTCAAAGAGTACCTGTCCTTCATCCGGTCGATATAGGCGCATGATCGTCTTTCCAAGTGTACTTTTTCCACAGCCAGACTCACCAACTAGACCAACTGTCTCACCCTTATAGAGCGTCAAATCCACGCCGTTTACCGCCTTTAGGATTCCCTTTGGAACCTTGAAGGTGGTTTTTACATTTTTTAGCTCGAGGATTGGTTCTTTTGTCTTTTCCATCAGTTTTCCTCCTGCACGTCGCTTTTTTGTGACTCAACCGGATTTTTTTGCTGTCCGTTTCGCTTGATGCATTCTGGATGATTGAGCCAACAGGATGCATAGTGATCCGGCTCTGAGAATGAGATACATGGCGGCTGACTGGTGCGGCAAATATTCATCGCATACTTACATCTAGCTGCAAATGCACATCCAACCGGCGGTGCCAAAAGGTCCGGAGGTGTACCAGGAATGGAATACAAATCCTCTGCGACTCTCTTATCCAGACGCGGCACACTGCTTAGCAGTCCCCAGGTGTATGGATGCTTCGGATGATGAAAGATCGTGTCACAGTCACCGTGCTCGACAATCTGTCCAGCATACATGACGTAGATGCGGTCTGCCATATTTGCGACAACACCCATATCGTGTGTGATTAGGACAATTGACGTATCAATTTTGTTTTTCAGATCATTCATCAATTCAATAATCTGAGCCTGAATCGTCACATCCAGAGCTGTCGTCGGCTCATCAGCAAACAAAACCTTCGGATTACAAATCAGTGCCATTGCAATCATGATACGCTGTCTCATACCACCGGAGAGCTGATGCGGATAACGCTTCATATTCTCTTCTGGAGCCGGAAGGGAGATCAACTTTAAAATCTCGATTGCCTTTTCTTTAGCTTCCTTTCTGGATACCTTATAGTGCTGCATATACGGCTCCATGATCTGCTCTCCAACTGTCATCGTCGGATTCAAAAACGTAAACGGATCCTGGAAGATGATTGACAGTTGGTTGCCCTGCAGCTTTCTCATCTGCTGTGGAGTCAAATCAAGCAAATTTTGACCGTTAAATAAAACCTCTCCGCCCTTAATACTTCCATTTTTCTTTGGATTTAGTCCGATGACAGTCTGGATTGTGACGGTCTTTCCACAGCCCGATTCACCGACAATCGCGATGGTTTCTTTCTTATTTAAATGCCAGGAAACGCCACGCACAGCCTGAACACTTCCCTGAAAGGTCTGAAAGGATACCTTCAGATCTTTTACCTCTAAAATCTTTTCTTTTTCCATGACTCTTCCTTTCAGACACGAAGTTTCGGATCTAGTGCATCGCGCAGCCCATCTCCAATCAGATTAAAGCAAAGCATTGTGATGCTGACGCAGACACAAGGAATGATAAACTGATACGGATAGTAACGGAAGGTTTCTCCTGCTGCCTTGATTAGCTGGCCCCAGCTTGGCTGCGGCGGTGTTACACCCAGTCCGATGTAGCTTAAAAATGCTTCGTAGAAAATGACGCTTGGAAGCGACATTGTAATGCTGACAACGCGAATGCCTAGTGTATTTGGAATCAAGCGTCTTGCAATAATCCAGCCTGATGAGGCACCAAGTGTCTCGGCTATACACTCACACAATCAAGCCTCTTTATCACATCTGCCTGTTCTTCACACATTTG
>CAUCWU010000061.1 GCA_958446555.1 uncultured Lachnospiraceae bacterium
TGATCGGGAAAAGAATCTGGCTTTTCAGGTATTGGAGTATGTGCTTTTGGATGCGCCAGGTGCGCCGCTAAAGCAGGCACTTTTGGATGCAGGCATTGGTGTGGACATCTACGGTGGCTTTGAGGATGGTGTGTTACAGCCTTCCTTTGAGGTGACAGCAAAAGGGGCAAGCCCAGAGCAAAAGGACGATTTTGTAAAGACAATCGAGTCTACGTTACAAAGACTTGTCACAGACGGATTAAACAAGCGTTCACTTCTTGCTGGTTTAAACAGCCTTCAGTTTCGCTTAAAAGAGGGCGATTTTGGCCGTTGGCCGAAGGGTCTTATGTATGGACTGGATGTCTTTGACAGCTGGCTGTACGATGACAACGCTGCATTTTTGCTGTTAGAGACCGATGAGACAATGGCATCTCTTTACAAAAAAGCAGAGGGCAATTATTTCGAAGAATTGATAAAAGAATGCCTGCTTGACAATGCATTTGGCGTTGTCGCAATGGCTGTGCCAAAGGCAGGTCTTGATGCAGAGAATGAGGCAAAGGTTGCAGCCAAGCTTCAGGCATACAAGGATACACTATCAAAGGAAGAGATCGACGAGATTGTGCGCCATACAAAGGAATTAGCAGAGTATCAGGAGACACCAAGCACAAAAGAGGAGCTTGAGACGGTTCCAATGTTAACGAGAGCAGATCTGACCAGAGACGTGTTACCACTGTACAATGAGGAGCGCACGATTGCAGGTGTTCCGGTATTGTTCCACGAGATGTCCACAAAGGAGATTGGCTATTTAGAACTGGTATTTAATGCTGATTTTGCAAGCCTAGAGGAACTGCCATATGTATCTTTATTAAAGGAAATTTTGGGTGTTGTTGCTGCAGGACCATACAGCTATACTGAGTTAATGGACGAGGTCAATATCCACACTGGCGGTATTGATCCAGGATTTGTTGTGTTGCAGCCAGAGACGGGCCGCCCAACGATTCGTTTCTCATTCAGAGTCAAGTCATTCTACAAGGATCTTAATACAGCTGTAAAATTGACTGAGCAGATCATGGATCACTCTGATCTTTCAAACGAGAAACGTCTGTTTGAGATTATCGGTGAGACGCGCTCTCAGCTGTATGAGCGATTAAAGAGTGCTGGTCACAATACGGCAGTGAAACGTGCATCCTCATACCACAGCGAGTCTGGCTATCTGAATGAGCTGATGACTGGCATTTCGTTCTACGAATTTTTAAATGATCTGTATGAGCATTTTGAAGAGCGAAAGGGCGTCGTAATTGAAAAGTTAAATTCCGTCAGCCACAGATTGTTTAACAAACAGTCGCTTCTCATCAGCTTCACAGCCGATGAAAACGGATACAAAAAGCTTGAGGCATCTGTAGCGATATTGACAGAGCAGATGACAGATGAGCCTTTTGTAAAAACCGACTGGAAGATGCCGCTCGAAAAGAAAAATGAGGGGATCTGCTGTGCATCTCAGATTCAATTTGTTGCAAGAACCGGAAATTATAAGACGGCTGGTCTTCCATTTAGAGGAGAGCTTTTAGTCTTGCAGAACATATTAAATTATGATTATCTGTGGATTCGTCTTCGTGTAAAGGGTGGAGCTTACGGCTGCATGTCCGGCATGGGACGCGACGGTGATTGCTATATGGTATCTTATTTGGACCCGAAGCTTTCCGAGACCAACGAAACCTACGAGCAGCTTCCAGAATATCTCGAGAAGTTTAATCAGGATGAGAGAAGCATGGATCGCTTCGTCATTGGTGCAATCAGTGAAATGGATATCCCGAAAAATCCGGCTGCCCTTGGCGTGAGAGGATTGACTGCTTATTTGAGTGGTATCACAATCGAGACGCTTCAAAAAGAGAGAGACGAGGTGCTGCATGCAGATGCCAAGGCAATTCGCAGTTTGGCACCGTATGCAAAGGCAGTGCTTCGTGAGAGCTGCTTATGTGTAGTCGGAAACGAGAACAAAATTAAGGAAAATCAAGCGCTGTTTGATACAGTACGTTCATTATAAGAAAGGAAACTATGGAAAAACAGAAAAAATCAGGCTTTATCGCACTTGTCGGCCGTCCGAATGTCGGAAAATCCACACTGATGAATCATCTGATTGGTCAGAAGATTGCAATTACATCGAGAAAGCCGCAGACAACAAGAAATCAGATCCGCACCGTCTATACCGATGAGCGCGGACAGGCTGTTTTTTTGGATACACCGGGTATCCACAAGGCGCAGAATCGCCTTGGAACCTATATGGTTGAGGTGGCGCAGAAGACATTTTCACAGGCCGATATTGTGATGTGGCTGGTTGAACCAACGACATTTATCGGAAGAGGAGAGCAGGAGATTGCAAAGAAGCTTCGCCAGTTAAAATGCCCAGTCTTTTTGATTGTCAATAAGACCGACACCGTAAAGAAGGAAGCAGTGGCTGAGTGCATCAAGGCATACCGCCAGATCGTGGATTTCAATGAGGTGGTAGCCGTTTCTGCTCTTAGAAGTGTCAACACCGATACCTTGCTTGACACGGTATTTCGTTATCTGCCGTATGGCCCGATGTATTACGATGAGGATACCGTCACCGATCAGCCGATGAGACAGATTGCAGCAGAGATGATCCGCGAGAAGGCACTTAGACGCTTGCAGGAGGAGATTCCACACGGAATCGCAGTCACAATCGAGACGATGAAGGAACGCCCAGACGGCTCTGTTATGGATATTGAGGCATCAATCATCTGTGAGCGAGAGTCCCATAAGGGCATCATCATTGGAAAAGGCGGCTCTATGTTAAAGGCCATCGGAACCGATGCGCGCCGCGATATCGAAGATATGTTAGAGATGAAGGTCAACTTAAAACTGTTTGTCAAGGTTCGAAAGGACTGGAGAGACAGTGATCTCTACATGAAGAACTTTGGATATCATGAGGATGAGCAGTAAGTTAGAGAGGAATGAAAATGGATGCGATTACGGTGAGCGGAATGGTGCTCTCGGCGATGCCGATTGGCGAATATGATAGGCGAATTGTACTGCTGACGACGGATCTGGGGCGAATCAGTGCATTTGTGCGCGGCGCGAGACGACCAAACAGCTCTCTGCTTGCCGCAGCTCGTCCATTTTCGATGGGGGAGTTTACGCTTCATATAGGCCGTGATTCCTACACGGTGCAGTCAGCCTCAATCAAGGAATATTTTGAAGCAATCAATGCAGATGTAATCAAGATGGCTTACGGCTGCTATTTTTTAGAGGCAGCAGGCTTTGCCTCAGAGGAAAACGAAGATGCAAGAGAACTGCTAAATCTACTCTATTTTTCATTAAAGGCGCTGGAAAATGCGTCCATTCCAGATGAGCTAGTGCGCCTGATTTATGAGATTCGCCTGTTTGGCATTCAGGGTATCTATCCACAGGTATTTGAGTGCAGTGTATGTGGCAAGAAGCTGACAAGAGGATGGCTTTCTATAGAGCGCGGAAACTGTGCCTGTGAGGATTGCGCAAAGCAAAAATCAAAGACAGACCCACGCTCTCGCACTTGGATTCACCTAGAAGAGTCCCCCATGTACACACTCCAATATATCTTAACAGCCCCACTAGGAAAACTCTATACATTTTGTGTAGAAAAGCCAGTGCAGCAGGTTCTAAGCGATCTTGCAGCCAATTGGAGAAGACGATACTTTCCGCGCGAATTCAAATCGTTGACGGTGTTAGATGAGATGGAACAATTCGCGCAGGTAAGGTAATGGGATGCAGATAATGCAAAATGTCGAGATAATTGTAAAGAAAAGTTAATGAAATCGGAAGATTTTGTACTTGAAATATTCGCCAAGATACCATAGAATGTATAAAAGGTTAGTCTCTGCCGAAAAGAGGCAGTAACAGCAAATGAGAGGAAAGAAAAGCATGAGAAACAGGATGATACGGATAAAAACAGTTGGTCTTATGGCGGGCGTGCTTGCGGCAGTCAGTCTGTCAGGCTGCGGATTGTTTACGAAGTCATATGACTTCACAGAGGCCGAAAACAGCATTTACGTGGAAGACAATGCGACAATCCGTGCTGCCATGATTTCTGACTTTGATAAGGATTACTACAGCATTGATGAACTCGCTGGTGTGGCACAGCAGGAAGCATTGTCCTTCAATAAGAGTGTTTATGGTTGTGCATATTACAGCTACGATCAGATGACAAAGGAAGAAAAGGACAGCATTCTTCTTCCGGTATGCTATGAGTCTGCGACAGTTAAGGATAAAAAGGCAAGTGTGGTATTCACCTATGCAAACGGAGATACCTATACAGGCTTCAATTCTGCTGAGATTCAGACAGCAGGCGGTAGCAAGCTTTACACATCACAGCTTGGCAGCAGTACAATGGCTCTTAGCGGTGAGTTTGTCAGCAGTGATGGAAAGACGAGTGTTACCGCAGAAGATGTGATGAAAAAGACCGATTATTGTCTGGTGTATGCTGATTATCCGGTGACGGTATTTGGCGAGCATGATATTGCATATGTATCTTCAAATGTTACGATTCTGGCATCAAACTGTGCACAGATCACCGGAAATGATGGGGCATATATCATTTTTAAATGATACTAGGGTCGAAAAGTCACAAGCTGATCATGCTTGCATGAATAGGCTTGTGACCCTGTTGGGTAAAAAATCAAAAAATAGGATTGCGCAAATTCGCACAGTCTGATATGATTAGTTTGATTTACGCGACAGCACTGTCGCAGAAAAGAGGATGAACGATTATGGAAAAGACGTTAGAGAAAATTGTAGCGCTTGCAAAATCCAGAGGTTTTGTATATCCGGGTTCCGAGATCTACGGTGGTCTGGCAAATACCTGGGATTACGGTAATCTTGGTGTTGAGCTCAAGAATAATGTAAAGAAGGCATGGTGGCAGAAGTTTGTTACCGGTAATCCTTACAATGTCGGTGTAGACTGTGCGATCTTAATGAATCCACAGACATGGGTAGCATCTGGACATCTGGGCGGCTTCTCTGATCCGCTTATGGATTGTAAGTGCTGTCATGAGCGTTTCCGCGCTGATAAGCTGATCGAGGATTATTATGCAGAGCAGGGCCAGGAGCCAGAAAAGCCAATTGATGGTTGGACAACTCAAGAGATGAAGGACTTCATCGACGAGAAGAATATCTGCTGTCCGACCTGTGGAAAGCATGATTTCACTGATATTCGTCAGTTCAACCTGATGTTTAAGACCTTCCAGGGTGTTACCGAGGATGCAAAGAATACAGTATATCTTCGTCCGGAGACTGCACAGGGTATTTTCGTAAACTTCAAGAATGTACAGAGAACTTCCCGTAAGAAGCTTCCATTTGGTATCGGCCAGATCGGAAAGTCCTTCCGTAACGAGATTACACCTGGTAACTTCACATTCCGTACCAGAGAGTTTGAGCAGATGGAGCTTGAGTTTTTCTGTGAGCCAGGAACTGATCTTGAGTGGTTCCAGTATTGGCGTCAGTACTGCATCGACTGGTTAAAGAGCCTTGGTATCAAGGATGATGAGATGCGTGCAAGAGACCATTCCCCAGAAGAGCTGTGCTTCTACTCTAAGGGAACAACCGATATCGAGTTCTTATTCCCATTTGGTTGGGGCGAGCTGTGGGGTATCGCAGACCGTACCGATTACGATTTGACTCAGCATCAGAATACATCTGGTGAGGATATGACTTACTTCGATGATGAGAAGAAGGAGCGTTATATTCCGTATGTTATCGAGCCATCTTTGGGAGCTGACCGTGTAACACTGGCATTCCTGTGTGCAGCATATGACGAGGAAGAGTTAGAGGGCGGCGATGTTCGTACCGTTCTTCACTTCCATCCGGCACTGGCACCAGTAAAGATCGGTATACTTCCGCTTTCTAAGAAGTTAAACGACGGCGCAATGAAGGTTTACGAGCAGTTAATCAAGAAGTACAACTGTGAGTTTGATGACCGTGGCGCAATCGGAAAGCGTTATAGAAGACAGGATGAGATCGGTACTCCGTTCTGCATCACCTACGACTTTGATTCTGAGACCGACGGATGTGTAACCGTACGTGACCGTGATACGATGAAGCAGGAGCGTGTGGCAATTGCAGATCTGAAGTCCTACTTCGAGGATAAGTTCGATTTCTAATTGTTATGAAGTAGCGGAGCAATTCAAATTTATCATATAATAAATTAATAAATGTGCACCCAAAGGCGGGCACTGGGAGAACCAGTCTGTCTTTGGGTGCTTTTTTTGTACTGTGCAATATGGACAGATGAGAAAGTGAAAAATCAACACTTTGACACTTTACTACATTGCATTGTATAAATACACAAAAACAGAACAAAAAATTTATTTTATTTTTGAAAAACACCTATTGACGTAATTTAATTCATATAGTACGATATACGTGTCGGTTTTTTAGACCGGTTACGAAAGACCTCCCGATTGACAGCACAGTTTTGACATCTTAGGGTTCGGGTTGGTAAATAGATCAGAGTGAAAATCAGCATTCACTCCGGTGGCTGAATGACTTAGATTCAGACATCGAAAGAGGGTCGCTCCAGAGCGGCAGATTGAGAGGTCATAATGTCTTACGTAGATGAAGTACTGCAGAAGGTTGCAGAAAAGAATCCTGGTGAGAAGGAGTTTCAGCAGGCAGTTAAGGAAGTTCTTGATTCCCTTCGTCCGGTAATCGAGGCAAATGAGGAGCAGTATCGCAAGGATGCGTTGCTTGAGAGAATGACAGAGCCAGAGCGTATTATTACATTCCGTGTACCGTGGGTAGATGATAACGGACAGGCACATGTAAACAGAGGATTCCGTGTACAGTTTAACAGCGCAATTGGACCGTACAAGGGTGGACTTCGTCTTCACCCATCTGTAAATCTGGGTATCATTAAGTTCCTTGGCTTTGAGCAGACCTTTAAGAATTCCTTGACAGGACTTCCGATCGGCGGTGGCAAGGGTGGTTCTGACTTCGACCCGAAGGGCAAGTCTGATCGTGAAATCATGAGATTCTGCCAGAGCTTCATGACAGAGCTGTATCGTCACATTGGTGCAGATACTGATGTACCGGCTGGTGATATCGGTGTAGGCGGAAGAGAGATCGGTTATCTGTACGGACAGTACAAGAGACTGACTGGCCTGTATGAGGGTGTTTTAACTGGTAAGGGATTGACCTATGGTGGTTCTCTTGCAAGAACAGAGGCTACTGGTTATGGTCTGGTATACATGGTTCGTGAGATGCTGTTAAATGCAGGTATGACTATGGAAGGAAAGACAGTTGCAGTTTCCGGTTCCGGTAATGTTGCAATCTACACAACTGAGAAGGCTCAGCAGTACGGTATGAAGGTTGTTACCATGAGCGATTCCAACGGTTGGGTATATGATCCAAACGGCATTGATCTGGATCTGGTAAAGCAGATCAAGGAAGTTCGCCGTGGAAGAATCAAGGAGTATGCAGAGGCTAAGCCAGGTGTTGAGTACCATGAGGGCAAGGGTGTATGGAGTGTTAAGTGTGATATCGCTCTTCCATGTGCAACTCAGAACGAGCTGGATCTTGAGGATGCAAAGCAGTTAAAGGCAAACGGATGCTTCTTAGTAGCAGAGGGTGCAAACATGCCATCCACCAGAGAGGCTACTGACTTCTTCTTAGAGAGCGGTATGATGTTCATGCCAGGAAAGGCTGCAAATGCAGGTGGTGTTGCTACCTCCGCACTTGAGATGAGCCAGAACAGCGAGAGACTTTCTTGGACATTCGAGGAAGTTGACGAGAAGCTGCACAATATCATGATCAACATCTTCAAGAAGGTTGATGCAGCAGCTAAGAAGTACGGCTACGAAGGAAACTATGTAATGGGTGCTAACATTGCAGGTTTCGAGAAGGTCGTAGAGGCTATGAACGCACAGGGTATTGTTTAATCCTATTACGATTCAAACAAGAAAAAGTGAACATAGGAAGGCCGGGCAGAGGTGCCCGGTCTTTTTTTTATGTAGAAAAAGAAATTTCTTGTAAAATTAGTCTTGCTGTTTTATAATGTGATAAGATACAGGGGAGAAGGCTCAATGCGTACCTGTTTGCAGGGTAAAGCGTTTTGAGAAATCCGTGGTATCTTACGATAAATAGAGAGGAGTGCAGCGCCAGATGGCTGCAAAAATGTAAGAATGAGTAAGTCCCGCAAGAAAAAGAAAAGTTCCTTTAGGATTTTATATATCGTACTTGGAATTGAGATGTTAGTTACAGTTGGTGTGATTGGCTATATGGCCTATCACTATGGAAGCATTTTATTAACTGGATTTCGAAACTCCAAGGCAAATGCAACTGCACAGGCTCCGGTAGAGGATCCTGGTTATCCAATTGATGTGAATGCACAGGCTGCAACACAGCAGGCTCAGGCAGATACAGAAGTGCCTACAGAGGAAGTATTTCAGCCAACTAGCGCTACACTTGTTGCAGTTGGCGATAATCTGATGCACCGTTCTTGCACACTTAGTGCACAGCAGGCAGATGGAAGCTATGACTTTACCAATCATTTTGCGAATATGGCAAGCATTTTTCAGGCAGCCGATTTGGCTGTGATCAGTCAAGATACCGTATTGGGTGGAATTGAATTAGGTGCAACCTCTACAGAAACAGGAATCTTTAATACAGCAGTGGAGCTTGCAGATGGCATGGCAAATGCTGGTATCAATGTTGTACTTGCTGCCAATAACCATATCATGGACGAGGGCAGTGCCGGTTTGAATACCATGATGAGCTATTTTAGTACGAACTATCCGAAGATTACACTTCTCGGTGTCAATAGCTCTAGAGAGGCAAAGGATGTTCCGGTCTATGTGGAAGTAAACAATATTAAGATTGCAATGATTAACTTCAGCTATGGCTCCAATCAGACAGCTGATTTGGATGCAAGTCCTTACTTATTAAATGAGTATGATGAGGACTGGCTGTCCGATATTTTAAAGCAGGCGCGTGATGAGGCTGATTTTATCATCGCATTCCCATTCTGGGGTGAGCAAAACAGCATGGACTATACAGAGGAGCAGGAGAGACAGGCGCAGTTTCTGGCAGATAATGGTGTGGATTTGATCATTGGATCTTATCCGCATGTAGTTGAGCCGGTTAAGTGGGTGACAGCAGAAAATGGCGATCGCACATTGGTGTACTATTCACTGGGCAATTTCCAGTCTATTCAGAATATACTGGAAAATATGCTTGGCGGTCAGGCAAATGTAACGATCAAAAAAGATGAGAGTGGAACTTATATTTCTGATTATTCACTTGATTTTGTTGTGACACACTATGAGCAAAGAGAGTCCAGTGAATACTATGATATTGTCACTACCTATCCGCTTTCTGATTATACAAGTGACTTAGCAGCTCGTCACGGTATGTCCGTATCAGGCAATGACGATTTTAATTTGGCATCCCTTCAGGGACTTAGCAGCCAGATTTTGTCAAAGTGTGATATGGATGAGATCACAACACCAAATTCAACAGATGATACAGTTGATGAATCATCAGATGGAGAGAATTAAATTGAAGACAAAAAATGCAAAGAAATGTGCAGCGGCCGGTGTGTGCGGCGGCTGCACTTATATTAACGAAAGTTATGGAGAACAGCTCAAGGAAAAAGAGCAGTATGTGAGAACACAGTTAAAGGGAATTTGCCCGGTAAATCCGATTATTGGAATGGAAAATCCATACCATTATCGAAATAAGGTGACGGCAAGTTTTTCCTATAAGAAGGGAGAAATCCTCTCAGGAATTTATGAGGAGGGAAGCCACAGTGTTGTGCCAGTGGATTCCTGTCTGTTAGAGGATGAGATCGCTGACCAGATTATCTGTGATATCAGGGGGCTTTTGAAGTCCTTTAAGATTACGATTTACAGCGAGCGCACACG
>CAUCWU010000062.1 GCA_958446555.1 uncultured Lachnospiraceae bacterium
AACGAAAGCTTTCCACCACTTCGAAAAGAGGATGTTGTCTTGTCTGGTCACACGCATATTCCGATTACAGAGCCAACCGATGGCGGTCTGTATTTTAATCCAGGCTCAGTCTCCATTCCGAAAAATGGCAGCAAAAATGGGTATATGACGTTGGAAAATGGTCTGTTTATCTGGAAGAGCTTCGAAGAGGGAGAGTATGCTCGCTATCAATTGTAAACGGTATCATTGCATTTTTGTAAAGTGATGGTATAATAATACAGAAATAAGAAAGAAAAGAGGAACCCAATATGAGTGAATGCAGCAGCAAAGGAAGCTGTGGAAAGAGCTCCTGCGAGGGATGCAGCAAAAATACAGCTAAGGGACCGCAGAGCATGCAGGTAAAAGAGAATGCACACAGCCATGTAAAGAAAGTAATCGGTGTCGTAAGCGGCAAGGGTGGTGTAGGTAAGTCCATGGTGACTTCCCTTCTTGCAGTCGCAATGAACCGCAAAGGATATAAGACCGCAATCATGGATGCCGATATCACAGGACCATCCATTCCAACCGCATTTGGCTTAAAGGATCATGCAGTTGCCGATGACAATGGACTGTTGCCAGAGGTAACCGAAAAAGGAATTAAGGTTATGTCCTTAAATCTGCTTCTGGAAGATCAGACCGATCCGGTTGTCTGGAGAGGACCAATCATTTCCGGAACGGTATCTCAGTTTTGGACAGAGGTATGCTGGGGCGATGTAGACTATATGTTTGTTGATATGCCTCCGGGAACTGGTGATGTTGCGCTTACTGTATTCCAGTCACTTCCGCTTGCCGGAATCGTCATCGTCACCTCTCCACAGGAACTCGTTTCCATGATTGTCACCAAGGCAGTTAAGATGGCCGAGCTGATGAACGTACCGGTGCTTGGAATCGTAGAGAACATGTCCTACTTTGTATGTCCAGACTGTGGAAAGAAGCATTTCCTGTTTGGAAAGAGCAGTATCGAGAAGGTAGCGGCCGAGCATGGCATTTCCGTAATCGACTACCTGCCACTAGATCCAAAGATGGCAGCCCTGTGCGACTCAGGAAAGATGGAAGAAGCACCAGAGGGACTCCTCGAGACGATTGCTGATAAATTATAATTCATATCGAGACTTTTTTGCAATAGGACTTGCAAAGGAGTCTCTTTTTTATTATAATGATGTATACAAAGTACAAGTCATATACAAAAGTGTACAAGGTTTGAGAAGGGTGATCAAAAAATATGGATTTAATGCAATTAAGAGCAATGGCAAAAATCAACCTCGGTCTGGATGTTGTCAGAAGACGTGAGGATGGATATCACGAAGTACGAATGATTATGCAGACAATTCGCATGTTTGATAGGGTTACGGTATACCGCATTCCAGAGCCGGAAATCCGCATTTCCAGCAACTTACATTTTCTCCCAGTGAACGAAAATAATATTGCATACAAGGCAGCGCTGATGATGCTTGAAAAGCAACCAATTCGAGGTGGTGTCAGCATTAGCTTGCAAAAACGAATTCCAGTTGCAGCCGGTATGGCAGGTGGCAGTGCAGATGCAGCCGCAGTTCTCTATGCAATGAACCGAATTTTTCATATGGATTATACACTTCCGGAGCTGATGGAGTTTGGTTTAAAGCTTGGTGCGGATGTTCCGTACTGTCTGATGAGAGGAACTGCATTGGCAGAGGGTATTGGTGAGGATTTGACAAGACTTCCATCCTGCCCGCCGTGCTATGTTATTATCGCAAAGCCAGCATTCTCAGTCTCCACAAAGTTTGTCTACGAAAATTTACATCTGGATGAGACAACGAGACATCCGGACATCTATGGACTTGCAGATGCGATCTGTCGTCAGGATTTGTATGGCATGATTCCGTATATGGGAAATGTATTGGAGAGTGTCACAATTCCGGCCTATCCGCTGATCGGTGAGATTAAAGAGCGCTTGATGGAATGTGGAGCACTGGTGTCACTGATGAGTGGAAGTGGTCCAACCGTATTTGGACTGTTTGATAATTACGAGCTGGCTCTTCGTGCGAAAGAAGCACTGCTTGATTGGGGCAAGATTCCGCTTGTTTATATTACCGATCTGTATCGCGTTCGCGAGGAGACACCAGTGAATCGCTGGTAAGATGAGATTATCAACTGAAGTAGAAAGAGAGGACGTATGGAAGATTTTCAGATTAATGAATACCTTCCTCTTAGGGATGTTGTATTTGAAACACTCCGACAGAAGATACTAAAAGGAGAATTAAAGCCAGGAGAGCGCTTAATTGAAGTTTCGTTAGCGCAAAGATTGGGGGTAAGCCGTACACCAGTCAGAGAGGCAATTCATAAATTGGAGCAGGAAGGTTTGGTTGTTATGGCACCGAGAAAGGGTGCACAGGTAGCGACAATTTCAGCTCAAAGCGTCAGAGATGTGTTAGAGGTTCGAAAGGCGATGGAATGCTTGGCAGTCTGTCTTGCAATTGCCCGCATTACACCGCAGGAGCGAATCGCACTTCGTCAGGCAGAGGAGGCATTTGCTACGGCGAGCAGAGGAAATGATCTTAGGTTGATCGCTCAGAGAGATGAGGAGTTTCATAAGGTCATTTATATGGCAACAAAAAATCCGAAGCTTGATATGCTACTCAACAATTTGCGAGAACAGATGTATCGTTATCGTTTTGAGTATATCAAAGATGCAAACATGCGTGAGGACTTAAGGAGAGAGCATAGAGAGATCACCGATGCGATTATCAAAGGAGAGTGTGAGAGAGCAAAAGCGGCAATCAGTCTTCATATTGAAAAGCAGGAAGAAAATATTTTGAAAAACTTATAAAAATATAAAAAGAACTGTCTGTCAATCGGTTTCGATGACAGACAGTTCTTTTATAAAATTGCATGTTAGAAATCGTAATTTCATCGCTGAATGGTTGACTTTTGATGTTGTTCAACCCGTTTGTACAGATAGAAGAGAATGGCACAGACAATGAGCAGCATAGAAAACAGACATAGAGAATAGGCAAGATTTGGTTGAGCGAGAGTCATCGTCACAGAAGCGGTGTCATTCGTTGTGCTAGCTGAGTAGTTGGAACTAGAAGCTGGATCCTTTGCACTTAAACTACTCTCAATTGAGTTTGAAAGAATTGTAGTGCCCCTTGGTAATTGCACATTCAATGTGATCAGCGTCGTATCTGGCTGAATGAGAAAATCGGAAAAATCCAGATTTTCTGTAAACTGATAGGTGTGACGCGGCTGAAAAAGTGCCGTTGTCTTTGAGCAGTAATCGAGAGTTTCCTTTTTCCCAAATACAGATTCAAATCCTTTTGCAAGATAGGATGGTGTGCCAGTCTGGGTAAATACGATGGTCAGCTGATTTTTCTCATCGGTTTTAGAAGAAATGGTTCCGAAAAGCCTTGCATCATGCTCAATTGTATCTGCAAGCAATTGTTGGTGAAGAATCGGTACCTCACCGAGTGATAGAGTGATGGTGCGCGATAAAAGCTGAATTGATTTTACCTGCGTAGAAACGGTGATCTGCTGTGGCTGATATTGGAAAATGGCATCGTAATGATAGGTGAAACTGCCATCTACTAAATCATCAAACAAACAGACATAGCCGTCATAGCCGTCACGCGTAAAGGCAAGTGGCTGTTCATTTCGATTTTCATCATAGGCAGCGAGAGTAGACTTTGTGTCTGTGCTATAAAAATAGCGTGCTCGCGCTGTTTTTGAGTCTGGAACGAAGAAGGTAAATTGAAATGGTTCTGAGTAAGAGTGGACAATCCGCATTGAGTTTTCTGCAATGATCGACTCGGTGGCAAGCGACTTGCTTGAGGATTGAAACAGTTCACTTGTCAACACACACAGATCAGTAAAGCTGTCGGCACTAAAGGTTAATTGCCAGGTTGTGTCATTATTCCATACGGCAGTGATCTTTTCAGGAACGATGGTATCCAGATAGTTTTTTACATTGGATGCATTGTCTTTTAGTTCGTCAGGAAAGATGATATAGATGGTTCGGTTCCATTGGTTGAGTGAAAGCTGAGTCAAAATATCAATTCGTTTGGCATCTAGAATCGTCTCGGCAGCACAGGTCAATGTTCCATTTGCACTTGAGTAGCTTCGTCCGTTGTAGACAAGCTCATTTGTCTGCTGGGAAAGATAGACAGACAGATCGGTGTCATTTAGACCAGTTCGCTCTTGCAGTGCTTTTGTAAACCAGGTAAATACAGCCATGATATCATCTGGTTCTGATAATGTGAAACCAGTCTTCACACCGGTTTGCGGGCGTGAAATCGTAGAAAAATTTTCAACCCCGGTGAGCACATCAATCTTTTCCTGATACTCTTCAAGAGAATCAAAGGAAAGGACAAAATAAAATTCATAGGCAGAAGCAGTCTCTTCGTAGTCCGATGCAAGAAGCTCTTTTGGGCAGTTGGCCGTGATGAAGCTTTGAAAGGAGAAGTTACTGTTATGAAAAAGCTTTTGCAAGGTCTTTTTGTTTGCAGTCACCGTCATCGTGCGAGTTCCAGATTCGTCTGCTTGAATGTCTATGATAGAAGAAAAAGTGATAGGCGGACGCTTGCTGCAGCCGCCTAACAATCCGATTCCAATCAAAATAAAAAAACAGGGTAACAAAACACGAAGAAATTTTTTCATCATAGTAGGATGCCCATAGGTAAATTAAAACTGACCAAAATGTTTCTTCAGTGCCTCAAAGCTTTCCTTGCTGATTACATGCTCCATCTTGCAGGCATCTTCAGCAGCAATTGTGCTGTCTACACCAAGACTTGTCAGCCAATTGGTCAGCCATTGATGGCGCTCATAGATCATCTCAGCGATCTCGCGGCCACTGTCTGTTAGGTAGATGTAGCCAGCCTGAGTCACAGTGATCTTTCCACCCTCTCTTAAATTTTTCATTGCAATGCTGACACTGGATTTTTTAAAGTCAAGCTCATTTGCGATATCAACAGAGCGCACAACCGGAAGCTTTTTACTGAGCATCAGGATGGTCTCAAGGTAATTTTCGGCAGATTCATGTATTTGCATAAGCAAACCTCCTGTGTAGATAAACATATTTAGAATTTGATTTCAAACTCTATGAAATAAACTTCATTTAGAACGTTTTTCGAAGTTTTTAACAGATCAATTTTCAAATCGTTTTCTCGATCCGTTTCTAAATCAGTTATCTATAAGAATACCATAAATATGGAAAAAGTTCAACCAAACTTCGCGGATTCATCTTGCGAAAAAATTTCATTGAAAAATTTGTTAAAAAAATGATTGACAAAATAGAGATGTGCATTATAATGATTCTGTATCAAACAATTCGGAATCGAACAGTTCAAAATCGAACAATTTAAAAATCATTGTCGAAAACTTGGTTCGATTAAAAAAACTAACAGAAAGAGAGGGCTGCATGGAAAAAGAAAAATCGATATGTTTTCTTCTAAAACGAATGAATCATATCGTAGAAAGAGGCATTCATACCAGCCTCGCAGATGCAGGTTTTGATGAGATTACAAATATGCATGGATGGATTATGGGCTTCCTATATAATGTAGAAGGACCAGTCTACCAGAAGGACATTGAGACTCATTTTGGAATCGCACGTTCTACCGTGACCAATATCCTGCAACTGATGGAGAAAAAGGGGTATCTGACCAGAACCAACGATGAGCACGATGCAAGGCTTAAGCGGTTGGAGCTGACAGAGCTGGGAAAAAAGGTTCATCTGGATACAATCGCAGTGATTGATTCGGCGCATGATAAGATGGAGGCCGGTATCTCAGATGAGGAAAGACGGATCTGCCTTGAAGTATTTGAAAAGATCCGAAAGAACGTAGAGGAGATAACAAACAAGGAGGAAAGTAGCCGTGATAAAAACACTGGGTGCATATGTAAAAGAGTTTAAGCGTGCATCAATTGCGACACCTTGTTATATGATTCTGGAGGTTTTGATGGAGATGATGATTCCCTATCTGATGGCTTCCATTATCGATGACGGTGTCAACAAGGGCGATATGAAGCATATCTGTCTTGTCGGTGCAGGCATGCTTGTGATTGCAGCAATCGGTCTGTTTGCCGGAATCATGGGCGGTGTGTACGGTGCGAAGGCATCGGCCGGATTTGCCCGCAATCTTCGAAAAGGAATGTATGACAACATTCAGACTTTTTCCTTTTCTAATATTGATAAGTTTTCAACTGCCAGCCTTGTAACAAGACTGACTACTGATGTAACCAATATTCAGAATGCATATCAGATGGTACTTCGTATGTGTATGAGAGCACCGGCCAGTCTGATTTGTGCGCTAGCAATGGCATTTATTACAAATGCAAGAGTTTCAACAATTTTCTTAGGCGCTATCGTTGTTCTTGGTATTGTTTTGTTTTTTATTGTCAACAGAGCAAGAAAATATTTTACTGCAGCATTTCCAAAGTACGATGAGTTAAATGCGAGTGTTCAGGAGAATGTTTCTGCTATTCGTGTTGTAAAGGCTTACGTGCGTGAAGATTATGAAAAGAACAAGTTTGTAAAGGCAAGCGAAAACATTTATAAGATCTTTGTTAAGGCAGAGGGTGTTGTTGCATTGAACTCTCCAGTCATGATGTTTGCCGTATATGGCTGTATCCTTGCAATCAGCTGGATTGGTGCGAAGATGATCATCGGAACAGGAAGTGTTGCGCTGACAACAGGAAAGCTGATGAGCTTATTAAATTATTGTATGAGTATTTTGATGAGCTTGATGATGCTGTCTATGGTTTTCGTTATGCTTACAATGAGTATTGCAAGTGCAGAGCGTATCTGTGAAGTATTAAATGAGAAGCCAGATTTAAAAAACCCAGATCAGCCAGTTACAGATGTAAAGGATGGAAGCATTGAGTTTGATCATGTTACATTCCGATATAATGCAGGAAGCGAAAAGCCAATTTTGTCTGATATAAATTTGTCTATCCGTTCAGGTGAGACAATTGGTCTGATCGGTGGAACGGGAAGTGCAAAGTCAAGTCTTGTTAATTTGATTAGCCGTCTGTATGATGTTCAGGAAGGTGCTGTAAAGGTTGGAGGATTAGATGTGCGAAAATATGATATGGAGGCACTTCGTAATCAAGTCAGCGTTGTTCTTCAGAAGAATGTCTTATTCTCTGGAACCATTTTAGAAAATCTTCGCTGGGGTGACAAAACAGCTTCTGATGAGGAATGTATCCGTGCTTGTAAGCTTGCCTGTGCAGATGAATTTATTGAGCGTTTCCCGGAGCGCTACAATACTTACATTGAGCAGGGCGGAAATAATGTATCAGGCGGACAAAAGCAGCGTCTTTGTATTGCAAGAGCACTTCTTAAAAAGCCAAAGATTTTAATTCTCGATGACTCCACAAGTGCAGTTGATACAGCAACTGATGCAAAGATACGTCAGGCATTTGCAACGGAAATTCCAGATACAACAAAGATCATCATTGCACAGCGTATCTCAAGTGTGCAGAATGCAGATCGTATCATCGTGATGGATGATGGTAAGATTAATGGAATTGGAACACATGAAGAGCTTCTTGCCCAAAATGAGATTTACCGCGAGGTATATGAGTCTCAGACAGGCGGAAGCGGTGATTTTGATGAGAAAGGCGGTGATAAGTAATGCCAGGACCAAGACGTGATTTCGGACCAAAGCAGAAGGTCGAAAACCCAGTAAAGGTATTTAAACGCATCATGTCCTATGTGCTGAAGCGTTATCCAGTTCATTGTCTGTTTGTACTTATCTGTATTTTTGTAAGTGTATATGCAAATGTACAGGGAACTATGTTTATGAAGACTTTGATTGACGGTTATATTACACCTCTTTTAGGTCAGGCTAACCCGGACTATTCAGAGCTTCTGCAGGCAATCATTAAGATGGGTATCCTGTATGCAATCGGTATTGCAGCAACCTTTGGCAATACTAAGATCATGGTGTATGTTACTCAGGGAACGATGAGAAATATCCGTAACGACATGTTTAAACATATGGAATCCCTTCCAATTAAATATTTTGATACACATAAGCATGGCGATATAATGTCAATGTATACAAACGATGTTGATACGCTTCGCCAGATGGTCAGCCAGAGTATTCCGCAGTTCATAAACAGCTTAATTAGTATTGTAAATGTGCTGATCTACATGATCATCTTAAGTGTGCCGCTTACACTTGTTTCAATTGTTATGGTTATGCTTGTTATATGGGCAAGTAAAACAGCTGCTTCTAAGAGCGGAAAGTTTTTCGTATCACAGCAAAAAAATATCGGTGCATTAAACGGCTTTATCGAGGAGATGATGGATGGCCAGAAGGTTGTCAAAGTCTTCTGTCACGAGGAAGAGAGTATTGAGCGCTTCGACCAGTTAAATAATGAGCTGTATAGCAGTGCCTACAATGCAAACCGTTTTGCAAATATCTTAGGACCAATCAACGTACAGCTTGGAAATTTGAGCTATGTTGTTGTCGCAATTGTCGGTGGTCTGATTGCAATCAACGGAATCGGAAACTTTACACTGGGTAGTCTGGCCAGCTTCTTAACTTTAAATAAGAGCTTCCAGCAGCCAATTAACCAGATCAGTAACCAGTTAAATAGTATCGTTATGGCACTTGCCGGCGGTGATCGAATTTTCCGTCTGCTTGATGAAAAGCCGGAGGTGGATGATGGCTATGTTACTCTTACAGATGCTGTTGTAAATGCAGATGGCACAATAACTGAATCAAATAAGAGAACAGGAACATGGGCTTGGAAGCATTATCACAAGGCAGAAGGTACGACAGATTATAGACAGCTTAAAGGCGATGTTGTATTTGAGCATGTGGATTTTGGTTACAACGATGATAAGATGGTACTTCATGATGTAAGCTTATATGCGCAGCCGGGACAAAAGATTGCATTTGTAGGTTCAACAGGTGCAGGAAAGACAACAATCACCAATTTGATCAACCGTTTCTATGACATTCAAAACGGAAAGATCCGCTATGACGGTATAAATATCGGAAAGATCAAAAAGGATGATCTTCGTCATTCACTCGGAATTGTTCTTCAAGATACACATCTGTTTACTGGAACTGTTATGGAAAATATTCGTTACGGAAAACTTGATGCTACAGAAGAAGAGGTACATGCAGCAGCCAAGCTTGCTAATGCAGATGGCTTTATCCGCAGACTGCCGCAGGGCTACGACACAATGCTTACAGGAGATGGTGCTAACTTAAGTCAGGGTGAAAGACAGCTTCTTGCCATTGCCCGTGCAGCTGTTGCCGATCCTCCTGTACTAATTCTTGACGAGGCAACAAGCTCCATTGATACAAGAACTGAGAAAATTGTTCAGGATGGTATGGACAAGTTGATGCACGGAAGAACAACATTTGTTATCGCGCACCGTCTGTCTACCGTTAAGAACAGCGACTGTATCATGGTATTAGAGCAGGGACGTATCATTGAGCGCGGAACTCATGATGACCTTATTGCACAAAAGGGCAAATATTATCAGCTATACACCGGAAATAAGATTAGCGAGTGAGTGCATAGTTTTAAACACAAAGAGCAAAAATGCAAAACTAAAGTAACGAGTTTTCTTGCGCGAATTTTCAATCAAACGAGCAAATCGTTATGTTTTATCAGACCCTCGGCGGTATTCGCTGGGGGTCTTTTTGTATCGTTTTTTAAATGAACGGTTAAAATAAGAAAGATTCTCATAGCCGCAGGAGAGAGCAATATCTAAAATAGAGTCATTTGTCAGCAAGAGAAGACGCGCTGCCATTGAAAGACGGTACGAGGAAAGATATGAAGTAAAAGAGGTACCCATTGCAGATTTGAAAAAACGCATAAAATGAGAAGCAGAAAAACCAGAAACAGAAGAAATCTCATCAATGGAGATTGTA
>CAUCWU010000063.1 GCA_958446555.1 uncultured Lachnospiraceae bacterium
CACACACACTACACCGCCCGTCCAAAATGCGCGAAACATATTTCTCGGTGTATTGTGGGTAGGGGTAACTTCCTTGACATAATCCTGGTATTCTTTTTTCTGCTCTTCTGTTACCATAATTCTTTGTGTCTCCTTTTCTTTTTTCTTACTGCCTATAAATTTATAAAATATAAATATGCTCCCACTGCTTTCCCAATTCCCATTGCCAGCACCATCCACGGAATTCCGACATGGATGCGCCCGCGCCGAAACAGAATTGGGAAAACATCTAATACCTCTGCAAGCGACATAATCAGTCCACCGACAAACATTCCAGTAAATAATCCCATCACTGTCTCTAACACAGCGCCACCAAAAATCTGTGGTTTAAAAAGCTGTGGCTTTAACAAAAATAAAAGATTTCCGATTGTGCCACCCACAATCACACACCACTCATACAGTCTTACATGACGGGCTGTCCTTGTTCTGGCTGTCCATCTTGGCAAAATTCCAATGACTGTGATTAAGGCAAATACCCCGGCCGATGCCGCTGCGCCGGCGGATATGCCGACAAAACATTCGGCCACTGCCTTTGCCACATTGCAAACTCTCGCACCTGCCATATCAATATCCTTCCTCCTGCACATTGTCCCGCTTTTTCTTAGCCTACACGCGTTCATTTTGATCTAGGATCGACTGATTGACAGTTCTCTCGTATTCTCTCATCTCTACCTCAAGAGGAGTTGGATCCATAATTCGCTTTCTTGCCCGAAAATGATTGTAAAAAATTAGAATACCGAGAAATAGTCCTACCGAATAGCCGCCCTCCAGTAATGTAAAAGCTGTGCGCTCATTTCCTGTAAGTAACAGGTGCAGATCACCAAATACCTGATCTACGCTGACATCAGCATTGAATGTCATAATAGAAAATGCCGATCCAAAAAAGATGATCAGGCAGACAAAAATCGCCTTGCTCCATTCCAAAACCGGTCTATTCTTTTTGTTTTCTACATATTCGACAATAAAATCGGTCTCACCCAGATTTTCCACCTGCACATTTGGACACTCCTGTTGAATGACCTTCGCCACCTCTAAAACATCACCAATCGCCCTTTGTCCATGAATGGTTGTGTAATGAAGTGACTTACAGCGCGCTTCCACAGACGGATTGGCACACCAGACACTTCCAAGCTCACCAATATGCACCGATGGCTGGCCAACTCGAATTTTCTGCCCAAACTTGATATATACTGTATCTGACACATTTTTCCTCCTACCGCATTTTCTTATTACAGTTCTCTTAAAAAAACTCTTGACTGAGTCGGACTTTCTATTCATTCATTGTAAGAACTGTAACTTCATTTACAGCAATCTCAGTATATGCAACCGCGCACATTTTATACTAATCATGTTTCTAGCAGTTCACGCATTTTCTTTAACACCTTCTTTTCGATTCTGCTGACTTGAACCTGCGAAATCCCAAGACATTTTGCTGTCTGCACCTGCGTCTGACCAGAATAGTAGCGAAGAATAATGATTTTTTGTTCCTGATCTCTAAGCTCTCGCATGACTTTTTTTAATGCCAAACGATTGACCAGACGTTCTTGCTCATTTTCCTTCGCCTCTAATCGATCCTCTAGCAAAATCGCATTTCCATCACTTTGGTAGATCGTTTTTTGTAAGCTCTCAACCTCCTGTGCAGATGACAATGCACTTGCAAGCTCCTCTGGTGAAATCTGCATCTTTGTAGCCAACTCCTCAATCCCAGGCTCACTTCCATAATTTGCCTCATATTGAGCCTGAAGCTGCCTTGCACGCACTGCAATCTCTTTTAGATTTCGGCTCACTTTGATCATTCCATCATCTCTTAAGAAGCGACGAATCTCACCGATAATCATTGGCACTGCATAGGTGGAAAATCGAACACCAAAGCTTTGATCAAACCGATCAATTGCTTTCATCAATCCGATGCAACCAATCTGAAACAAATCCTCCTCCTCGTACCCTCTGCTGCGATATTTTTTTACGACACTCCAGACGAGTCCTGTATTGGCAAGAACCAATTTATCTCTTGCCTGCATACTTTTCTTTGCCTGCTCAAACAGCTCTGCCGAATACTCCAGAGAAAACACCTCTATTCTATTCTCTTGCCACCGCAGATTTTTTTCTTCATCTGTACCCAAGTTCCATTTCCAACTGACGAGGATACCTTTAAATCATCCATAAAGGCTTCCATAAAACAAAATCCCATGCCTGAGCGCTCTGCTCCTCGCACTGACTGGCTATACATTGGCTCCATTGCCTTTTTGACATCCTCTATGCCACGCCCCCAGTCGCGAATCTGCACGGTGAGTGTATCGCCCTCTATCTGACAGTCGAGCCGAATTAAGCCTTTTTCATACGGATATCCGTGCACAATCGCATTTGTCACAGCCTCTGAGACAGCAGTCTTTACATCATCTGTCTCTGCCACAGTCGGATTCATTCGCGTCATAAAAGAAGCCACGCACACTCTGGCAAAGCTTTCGTTTCTCGAATCACTCTCTATCGTAATCGTCATGCGCTGCACACCCTCCTGCAGCCACTCCCCGTCCAATTCTTTTTGCTGTTCTTCCATCTCTCCTCCATCTGCAGCTAATTGCTGCCCCTACTTTCCTGCTAGCTCTTATTTATTATTCTATTTCGTTTGATTCAGTTGCTAGCCATCTGTTTTGATGCAAAGGCATCCGCATCACAGAGTCCCCACAACCTGATAGACACCAGAAATGCGAAGCAATCTTCGAATTTTTGCATCCTCTCCGGTTACAAGCACCTCACCGCCCATATGGTGCATGCGCTTATAGCGCCCTAACAAAATCCCAATTCCGGAGCTGTCCATAAATCCGGTCTTTGAGAAATCAAAAATCAGTTTTTGCACCTTTCCCTCTGAAATGTAGCGATCTGTCTCCTCACGAATTCCTCTGCACACATGATCATCTACCTCTGCTGGAAGTCCAATCAATAGGACTGGGCCCGCCTGCATATATGTTACATCTTCCATTTCAAACTCCTTTCTTTACAAAAAAAGACACAGAAACATTTTTGCTTCTGTGCCTTATCTTTTGTATCTTTTTTTGTTTAATTGTTACGGATTTTGTGCATCCGCTGCTGCATTTGGATCTTGCGCCGCTGCGTTTGGATCTTGTGCTGGATCTTGTGCTGCCGCATTCGGGTCTGCTGCTGCATTTGGATCAGCCGCTGGATTCTGTGCATCTGCATTGTTCTGATCTGCATTATTATTTGCATTTGGTACTTCTGGCTTTGCATCAAGCGACTGCAGTACCTGTGGTGCGATTGAATTTAAGTTCACACGCACATCCTGAATCTGTGGACCAGCTGGAAATCTCTGTATGTACTGAGTATACATATCGATTGCCAAATCATTCTGATTGGACTCCTGTGCACTGACTGCAACATAAAAATATGCTTCGCTGTAAGATGGATCCAGTTCGATGATCTTCTGACACAATTCAATCGTTGCCTGGCGATCTCCCTCATGCTCACGCTTCCAGATGGCAGTCTCATAGATACGGTCATTCAAATGATTCTCCATCTGATCTTTAATTGCCGCATAAAGTTCCTTATAGGTCTCATCATCGACGGCATCGGCATCAAGGTCAGCATACAGATCCACTGCCTGCGCATAATCTTCCTCAACAAATGGCTTTGCCACTGCCAAAAGAGACTGGTATGCAGCTACAAGCTGCTCATTTTCTGTACTGCTGTGCTTATAGCTTTCAGCATCCTGATCCTTCTCATCCTGAAGAGCAGAAAGCTTATCCTCTAACTCAGTGATATTTGCATTTAAGGATGCATATTTATCCTCATACGCTTGAACTTTTGCCTGACTCTTCTCATCGAGCTGCGCTTCTTTGCCCGGCATAATCACATAATATAAAACGCCAAGCGAAAGCAAAAATCCCACTAACACATATGCTGCTGCCGCCAGATAGCTTCCATAATCGCGCATGCGAACTGGAATGATGACTTCCTCTCGCTCAAGCTCGCCTGCCACACCAACTGAATTCTTTTTCTTTGAAGCCTTGTAAGTAGTCTCTAGCTCTCTCTTATAGGAAAGCGCTCCCGGATTTCCACGGTCAATCTCAAGACAGCGATCAATCACATCTAATGCCTGATCATACTTTTGATCTTCCATATACAAAAGAGCCAGTAGCTGATAGGCTTTGATCATTCTCGGGTTGACACTGATTACCTTCTTTAGCTGAATAACAGCCAAATCACGCGACCCTGTCTTTGCATATTCGAGAGCCTGAGTAAATTTTCGGATGCTGTGGTCCGCACTGTCCAATGACTGGCGATTGTCACGCATATCCCTTATATAGTCATCTGCAATATTTCCTCTGTGGCGAAGATTCTTGCTGATCACCCATTCCTTTAATGCCAGCGCTGCCTCACCCATCTCATAATAGACAAGTCCAAGCAGATTTCTGGCACTAATGTTTTTCTTATAAAGCTGAAGACTGGTACGAAGACATTCTGCCGCTCCTGTTAAATCTCTGGCCTTTGCTCTTGAAAGTCCGAGATTGTAATACTGATTGGAAGCGTAGATAATCTTTCGATATAGCCTAATATCAGCTCCGCATTTTGGGCAGGTGTCCCGATCAGGGGACAATCTGCAATTACAAGCATAGCACTTCATGGATTCCTCCGTTTTTTTAACTGCCTTTTTGTTTTGCAAGACAAAATTTTAAATCTTGCCTACTTCGCAATCTGATTTTTATTTTTTGATCTCGTTCATCAGCTCCTGAAGAATGTCTGTGATGTCCACCATCTTATCATTCAGAATCGCCTTTTCTGTTTCGTCTACTTCAAGACTTGGCTTAAATTTTGCCAGCTCTTCTTCAAAATTTATCATATTCTGCACCTTTCTGAGTTTTTAAACTCCTGCATCATCATACCTATTTTCAGGCAAAAAATCAACCCTCAAACATCTTTCGGATCGCATCTCTATAAATTTCCTTTGCAATCTGATACTGTTCTTTGCCAGAGGAAGCAAAATGTTCCATCATGACACCGGCATTGACCTCTAGCACCTTCCAGCCTTCCTCAGTCTTAATCATATCGATTGAGGCAAAGCGAATGCCAAGTGCCTTCGCTGTCTTTTGCACCAGTGAAGTGAGCTCCTTATCCAGAGTTTCAATATCAAGTGTCAGCGCACTTGCCCCCTGTCCAAGATTGTGTTTCCAATTTAGTAGATACTTTTCGCCCTTTTTTGGTACCTTTGAAAGCTCTGCTTCTTCTGGAACCAGAAAGCTATGAACCTGTCCATTTTTGATTGCCTCTGCTAAAAGTGTCCCGACATTTGACACGCCATCCCCGGTAAGAGACGGGCGAATCTTTGAAAAGGCCAGACGAATCTGCCCGTCCAATACGACCAGTCGATACTCACTTTGAATCTTCTCATAGTCACAGACTGCCATCGCCTCTGAGGACGCGTAGATCGTCGATGCTGCCTCCTCTAACTGGGCCTGCGTCTCTACCTTAAAGACTAGATTTCCTCCAGTTCCATAGTTGTCCTTGCAGACAATTGGCCCCTTCTCAAGCAGAGCTAAAAGTGCCTTCCAGCTACCCTTTCCTCCGGTATATTGAAGCATTGACGGTGCCATAAAGCAAGCATGGTAGACACTTGGAATGCCCTCTTCTTTTAGTACCTCACTCGCAATATTTTTATCATTGCATACCTGCTGCACAGAGGATGGATTTAAACCAAACTGATAGCCTAAAATGAAGGCTCTTTTTGAATCCTTTCTCAGGCAAAACGCCCAATCGTAGGAATAGCTGCTTAGTTTAATGCCTTCCTCTGCACAAATCTCATTTATTATCTTTACATAACTACTTTTGCTGTTTTCCATTGTATTTAAACTTCCTCTTGATTTTGGCATATTTGTATTATAAGATTAAATTGGTGAAATAGCAAGAATAACTTTGCGCAAACATACACAGCAAATGCTGCGGCATCTTGCAGAAAGAAGGTTTTTTATGTCCAATTTACAGTCATTCTTTACAGACTGTCTTAACGAAACGCTCATCCGTGTCATTTTAAGCAACCCTTCGACAAAGGATGATGTCATTAAAATTTGCGCCCGCCCGATCAAAAAAGGCGCCACGCTTCTTTTTCAGATAGAGGAATACACAAAGACACAAGTCTTCCACAAAAATTTATCAAAGGAAGAGGCAACTGCCTATCTGACCGAAAAGTTGTCAATTTCAACCGGCAAGCCAGCTTCCTTTCGAAATGCCGTTGTCGAGACACAAAGCTTTTCAGCCAATGTCCTTGTCAGCAAAAAAGGCACAGTAACGATCAAGAAAAAAATGCTTTCCGCATCAGAAAGTAAGCCAAAAATTTCGCTTGATCACAATCGCAAGAAGAAATACATCCTCGAGGAAGGAATTCCTGTGCCATTTTTAGTTGACCTTGGTGTCATGACCGAAAGCGGTGCAATTGTTCACGCCCCACTACGACAAATTCCGCCAAATCAATCGTTTTCTTGAGTACATCGAAGATATTTTGCCAGCGCTTCCAAAGGATCACGAGCTTCGCATTCTGGACTTTGGCTGTGGAAAATCCTACCTGACCTTTGCAATCTACTACTATCTAAAAGTCTTAAAAGGATACCCAGTGCGCATCACTGGACTCGATTTAAAGGAGGATGTCATCCACCATTGCAATGAGCTTGCTGTCCGCTACGGCTATGACAAGCTTGAATTTTTGTGCGGTGATATCGCCTACTATGACGGTTGCAATCAGGTCGATATGGTCGTCACCCTTCACGCCTGCGATACGGCAACCGACTATGCACTGGCAAAGGCAGTCGGCTGGGGTGCAAAGGTCATCCTCTCCGTTCCTTGCTGCCAGCACGAGCTAAACAAGCAAATGAAAAATGAACTTCTCTCACCAATTCTTCATTACGGCATTCTAAAAGAGCGAATGGCCGCGCTGATGACAGACGGTCTTCGTGCCGAATTGCTTGAAGCAAAAGGCTATCACACACAGATCCTCGAATTTATTGATATGGCACACACGCCAAAGAATTTGTTGATTCGTGCCGTCTACAATGGTCACTGCGCCGACAACCAGGCGAAGATCGAGGAACTGCTTTCCGTCTTCGAAATCAAGCCAACCTTGTATCGTCTGTTAGGATGAAAGAAAGCCATTCTCCGGGGACACCCCCGGAGAGTGGCTTTTTTGTTATTCCAACTTTTCTTGTTTCATTACTTTCTAAGAGCAGCCAATCTTTCCTTTACCTGCTTCATCGTTGCCTCGTACTTTTCAAGCTTTGCCTTCTCCTCAGCAATCTTTTCTGCCGGTGCCTTACTGATGAAACGCTCATTGGAAAGCATTCCGTTGGAACGCTTTAACTCACCCTCAAGCTTCTTTTCTTCCTTCTCCAGACGCTCGATCTCCTTTGCGATATCAACCAGCTCTGCAAATGGCATATACATGGTTGCGCGCGCAGTTACTGCTGATACGGCATCCTCTGCAATACCAGTCTTATCAGACTGAATCAAAACTTCGTTTGCATAACCCAGTGTTGCAAAGAAAATCTTGTTGTGCTCGAAGATTTCTCTTACCTTTGCATCCTCAGACACAACATAAACAGTTGCCTTCTTGCTCGGCGGTACGTTCATAGAGGTACGAACGGTACGGATTGCACGAACAGCATCCTTCATCATCTCAACTGCTTCCTCTTCCTCAGTAAAGTTCCATTCTGGCTTGCTT
The DNA here is from genome assembly GCA_958446555.1 of uncultured Lachnospiraceae bacterium. Lineage (GTDB taxonomy): Bacteria > Bacillota > Clostridia > Lachnospirales > Lachnospiraceae > Anthropogastromicrobium. The sequence goes on from CAUCWU010000063.1 coordinate 7,760, forward strand.
ACCGGCCATGAAGATACCATGATGCTCTCTTCCTCATCCTGCAGGTTGCAGAAGATTTCCTCTGTAACGAACGGAATGAATGGATGTAACAACTTTAAGGACTGAATCAGAACGGTCTTTAAGGTCCAGATTGCTGCTGCCTGAGACTTGTTTCCATCGTCCCACAGACGAGGCTTTACCATCTCGATGTACCAGTCACAGAACTCTTCCCATACGAAATCATATACCTTCTGAAGAGCAATACCCATCTCATAACGATCAAGATTTTCGGTTACTTCCTCGATCAGACTATTGCACTTGGTTAAGATCCACTTATCTGCCATTGTCAAATCTTCCAATGTAACATTGTCAATGGATGCTTTTTCCATGTTCATCATGATGAAACGAGATGCATTCCAGATCTTATTGGCAAAGTTTCTGGATGCCTCTACACGCTCATAGTAGAAACGCATATCGTTACCCGGTGCATTTCCAGTCATCAGTGTCATACGAAGTGCATCGGCACCGTACTGATCAATTACCTCAAGCGGATCGATTCCGTTTCCAAGAGACTTACTCATCTTGCGGCCCTGAGAATCTCTTACCAGACCGTGGAACAGTACCGTATGGAATGGTGCCTCTCCTGTCTGCTCATATCCGGAGAAGATCATACGGATTACCCAGAAGAAGATAATGTCATAACCTGTTACCAAAACATCTGTCGGATAGAAGTAATCTAATTCCTCAGTATGATTTGGCCAGCCAAGTGTTGAGAATGGCCACAATGCAGAAGAGAACCAAGTATCCAGTGTATCTGGATCCTGTGTCATATGAGTGCAACCGCACTTTGGACAGCACTTCGGCTCTTCCTTTGATACAACCATCTCACCGCACTCATCGCAGTAATAAGCTGGGACTCTGTGTCCCCACCAGAGCTGTCTGGAAATACACCAGTCGCGGATATTGTCTGTCCAGTTAAAATAGGTCTTATCCATTCTCTCTGGAAGTAAACGAATCTTTCCAGTCTTAACAGCCTCTACTGCTGGCTTGATCATCTCATCCATCTTGACAAACCACTGCTGCTTGATCATCGGTTCTACGGTTGTCTTACAACGATCATGGGTTCCAACTGCGTGAACATGCGGAACAACCTTTACCAAAAGACCCATCTTCTCAAGCTCTGCTACGATTGCCTTTCTCGCCTCATAGCTATCCATTCCCTTGAACTTACCACCGTTTGCATTGATGGTTCCATCATCGTTCAAAATATTGATCTCTGGAAGATTATGACGCTTTCCAACCTCGAAGTCGTTCGGATCATGCGCTGGTGTAATTTTTACACAACCAGTTCCAAATTCCTTGTCTACATATGGATCTGCGATAACCGGAATCTCCTTATTTACGATTGGAAGCAGTAACATCTTTCCAACGATATCCTGATAGCGCTCGTCACTTGGGTTTACGGCAACTGCAGTATCACCAAGCATGGTCTCCGGACGGGTGGTTGCAATCTCAACAAACTTGCCTTCCTCACCTACGATCGGATACTTGATATGCCAGAAATGGCCTTCCTGCTCTACATGCTCAACCTCTGCATCAGAAATAGAGGTCTTGCAGACTGGACACCAGTTTACAATTCTAGAGCCCTTGTAGATCATTCCCTTGTCATACAGACGAATGAATACCTCTTTCACAGCCTCAGAACAGCCCTCGTCCATTGTGAAACGCTCTCTATCCCAGTCAGCAGAGGAGCCAAGCTTCTTTAACTGACGAATGATTCTTCCGCCGTACTCATCTCTCCACTCCCATGCATACTTTAAGAATTCGTCTCTTGTTAAGTCCTTCTTCTCGATGCCCTTTGACTTCAAATTCTGGATTACCTTTACCTCAGTCGCAATTGCTGCATGGTCGGTTCCCGGCTGCCACAGTGCCTCGTATCCCTGCATTCTCTTATAACGGATCAAAATATCCTGCATGGTGTTGTCGAGCGCATGTCCCATATGAAGCTGTCCGGTAATATTTGGCGGAGGCATCACGATGGTAAACGG
>CAUCWU010000064.1 GCA_958446555.1 uncultured Lachnospiraceae bacterium
TCCATAGAATTAACACATTCAGACAGATATTTAATAGACTTTTCTGATATATGATTGCGGATTGCTAGTTCAGCAGCTTTGATCTCTAAGGCCTCTCGAATTTCACTGATATCAGTGAAATGTACAGGTGTAGTAAGCATAATGACGCGCAATGCTTCCGAAAAAATTTTGGTTATATCACCAGTAATTGTATAACCAGAACCTTGAGAACTACTTAGAAGTCCAGTTGATTTTAAAGATTGTAGAGCTTCTCTGACTGAAGAACGGCTGACCTCTAGTTGGGTAGCTAATTGGATTTCAGTAGGCAAGCGGTCTCCAACCTTTAGATTATTGTGCTCTAGCTCAGTAAAAATGTAGTCTTTTACTTTTTTACTAGCGCTTAGGCATACTTCCATAATAAAAACCTCCTTGATTGAATAATTGATTGATTAATAAAAGTTTTCTGTATTATAACATATGAAAATGAAAGTCACAACAAAAAGTGGAAAAATAGGAAATATAGCAAAAATAAATTGAAACAAATAACAAAAGTAAAATGAAGAAAGTAGGAAAAACAGAAGCATAATAAACAAAAAAACATGAAAAAACTAAAAAAATAATGGAAAAAAGTATTGACTAATTTGTCAGACAAATATATAATATAGGCATCATATAAATAAGCCGTGAGGGCATTAAGGCTTCTGGTTTAGGTGCTAGACAGTGAATGAAGATATACAGATTAGAAGCAAGAAGTAGTATGATAAGACAATAAACAATAAGAATGTAATGTAACATGTAGTAGAATAATGAGAGAAAACTAATTTTCTGAAGAGAAAATGGAATATGGAGGAGAAGAAGTATGGTTATACGTGGGGAAGAGATTTTTTTTATTGAAAAATATGGAGCACCAGATTCGATAATCGTGTATGTCCCATTAAGAAGTTATTTGGCTGTTGCCAGAAAAGAACTGATTCCTATTCTGGAAGAAGATAATTCCGCGATTGCCGATAGCTTTTTTGAACACCTAAGTAAGAAAACATTGATAAATCCATATGAGTTACATCAGGTAATTACAAGGATTGCTCCTCAGATATCCATTCCAGTTACAGATAACTGTAATCTTAAGTGCAAATATTGCTATTTTAGAGCAGGAGATGCAGATAAGAAAGCCTGTCAAAGCAAAGAGGAAATCAAATGTTATGTGGATGCATACCTTAAGAGACTGAGCGCATTCCAGATCAGAAATAAGGAAAATACTGTTGATGTGTCCATTGCAGGAGGTGGAGAACCTACAGTAGCATTTGACGAGTTTCAGTATACCGTTCTTTATTGCGAGGAAGCTTTCAAGAAGTATGGTTTGATACCAAAGTTTCATATGCCAACCAATGGAGCCTATGGCGATAAGGTACGCTCATTTATTGTAGAGCATTTTGATCAAATCTCTTTTTCAATGGATGGACCAGCGTTTATTCAGGACAAACAGCGTCCAATGGTAAATGGAGCACCTAGTTATAAGCTTGTATACGAGTCGGCGAAATATTTTTACGATGCAAAGTTTCCGTTTGCGTTTAGAGCGACCGTTTCAAATTATAGTGTGAACTATTTGAAGGAGATTTTGGATTTCTTTCATACAGAGTTCCCAGGGAAGACAATTGGTTTTGAACCGATGAACCTCTTTGGACGAGCAGTTGGCAATACAGAGTTGCTTCCACCAGATGAAGATCTCTATTCAGAGAAGCTTTTGGAAGCATATGACTATGCGTATAAAAACAATATCTCCATTCGAACAGCAGGAACGGGTAAGTTTGATCAGCTGAGAACCGTATTCTGTGGTGCAGTTGGAATTCCAAATTGGACGATTACAACGGATGGACGAATAACATCCTGTACAAGAGATAATCTTCCAGATATGTTTTCATTTGGAAATTATGATAAAAAGACAAATGAGCTGCATATTGACGATGAAAAGATAAAGGCGATCCGACAAATGAATGTCTTTAATTACCCAGAGTGCAAGGATTGCTTCTATAAGTATAACTGTGCAGGCGATTGTCCAGATTTGAGAGTCTCCAATATGCTGAATTGCGAGGCAACGAAAAAAGTAGCTATATATGTTTTTAACAAGAAGTGCGATGAGCAAAGTGGTAAAGATAAAAGAATGGCAGTATGATGGAATGTACCTGCTAAGTAGGGTGGTAACAGCACAAATGCTGTAGATATACAAATACCATAATTTGAAGGAAGAGGAGGTAAATAACATGGAAAAAACAGCAACAGCAGCAGTAGCAATTGATAGAGACTATGCGAAGCTTGGACAGAGTATCAAGGATCTGATTTTTGCTGAATTAGATTTGGGATATGCGAATCGACAGAACGTGCTCCTTTCTTGTAATGTGGATGGATGCAACCGTATTTCATATTGTTCTTGCGATTGCAACGATGGTGTCTGCTAATCAGTAATTGCGCAAAGGTCCGGTCTTGTTATTTCTTTAACAAAAGTTAATAACAGGGCTGGACTTCTTTTTTTAGAGGATGAGATAGATGGATAAAATGAAGCAAATAGAACAAAAAGAACGAATAAAACAAGAATGTTTGGCGTATGTAAAACAAATAATGACAGAATATGGCGTACCGGAAGATTCAAAATTTTACATCGAGGCAAAGCGACATGCAGAAAATTTGTATGATGTGAATTTACAGGTGCTTATTCAATTGGTAGAGGTGCCTGAGGAGTATTATCAAAAGTTTTTTCAGCTGTTTTTCTCGTCCTACTTGATTGATAGTGCGTTAGATTTAGAGCGCGAGAATGCATGGAATAAGCCTGTATATTTGTTCGCGGGAATGAAAATGGTTTCTGAATATTTTTCTTGGCTAAAAGAAAAATGTTCACAGGACATGGTAGCGGTATATGAAAAATATTATCAGAAACAGTTGGAATATCAGGTTCTTGAGCGAAAATGGGAGATGCCAATTGCGTATATACAAAGATTTCACTCATATGAGATGTATCATCAGAAACAGTTGATTTTGCTGTATCCACTTCTACTATTGTCTCAGTATGGAATCGAAGAAAATAGAGTAACGGCTATTTATCAGGCTTTTCAGTTGTATTATTCCATTGCGCTGGCAGTAGACGATTATTACGATGCAAAATTTGATATTGAAAATCAGACGTTAACGCCAATTTCTGCGAAATATTACCTTATAAATGGTGAGTTACCGTCGGTGGATTCTGATTTAAAAGAGGTGTTGATTGAGACGGAGAAAGAGATTTGTTCCCTTATTAAGCAGCTGCAGGCAGTCTGTAAGGAGAATGATCTTGATGAGAACGTATTTTTGAAAACAATAAAACTTTTTGTGGATGTAGAGAACGGAAAAATTAAGTAGCGCGGAAACTTACCTAGAAGCCTCCCCTGAAAGGGGAGGTGGCTGTGCCGAAGGCGCAGACGGAGGGGTTCCCCCCACTAGTGACAATGACTGACACCGAACAGCAAAAAAGTTTACTTTTGACAAATATGGCACTTGACTTGATCTTGTAAATGTAGGATAATATTGTATAAACCGATATAGCAAATATGACGGACTTTCGATGAAGACAGCCGCAGAATCTCCCTAGAGAAAAAATTTTCGGGGGGGGGTGCTGCGGCTGTATAAGGGAGGGCAAAAAGAAGAAATGTACAGAAAAGAATCTGAAGGCTGGTTTAAACACACCGATTTTATCCTGATTGACATGATCTGCCTGCAGATAGCGTTTTATCTCGCATATCTGATTAAGGGACTGGGTATAAATCCCTACAATGATCTTGTTTACCGCAATATGGCAATTGTGTTGGAGTTTGCTGATCTGGCAACGATGTTTATGCTTGATATGCTGCATCATGTAACACAGAGAGGACGCTACAGGGAGCTTATAGCAACGGCTGGAAATGTTGCTGTTGTTGGTCTTTTGGGAATTGCGTACTTGTTTGTTATGCAGGAGGGCGCAGCTTACTCAAGAATGACATTTGGCATTACACTTGTATTATATTTTATATTATCCTACACTACAAGATTAGGCTGGAAGCGTGTATTGGCAAGCGGCAAGTGGGATAAAAACTGCAGATCACTGTTGATCGTAACAACAAAGGCAGAGGCAAAAAATGTTGTTGAGAAAGTTCAGTCCAATAATTATGGAAAGTTCTTAATTAGCGGCTTGGTTATTGTTGATAAAGATATGACTGGTCAGAGCATTGCCGGTGTGAATGTAATTGCAAACAGCGAGGATGCTCCGATGTATGTGTGTCAGCAGTGGATAGATGAGGTGCTTATCGTTGTTCCAGATGATAAGCCATATCCAGAGGAGCTTATTAAAAAGCTGGAAGAAACTGGTGTGACAATGCATCTTAGACTGTCAAAGATCGCGGCAGTGGAGGATCGTCCTCAGTTTGTGGAAAAGATTGGTTCCTACACAGTGCTTACAACCAGTTTAAACTATGCATCACCAAAACAGCTTTTATTTAAGCGTGTAATGGATATTGCAGGCGGACTTGTTGGATGTCTGCTTACAGTTATCATTTTCATATTTGTAGCTCCGGTTATTTATATCAGTTCCCCGGGGCCGATATTCTTCTCTCAGGATCGTATCGGAAAGAATGGAAAGAAGTTTAAGATCTATAAGTTCCGCAGTATGTACATGGATGCAGAAGCCAGAAAGGCGGAGCTGATGAAGCAAAACCGTGTAGCAGATGGAAAGATGTTTAAGCTTGACTTCGATCCGCGAGTTATCGGAAATAAGATCTTGCCGGATGGAACAAAGAAAACTGGTATTGGTAATTTCATTAGAGTAACGAGTCTTGATGAGTTTCCACAGTTTTTTAATGTACTTAAAGGTGATATGAGTCTTGTGGGAACACGACCACCGCTTCCTGGAGAGGTTTCTGAGTATGAGATCCATCACCGTGCTAGACTTGCAATCAAGCCAGGTATTACCGGCATGTGGCAGGTCAGCGGCAGAAGTGATATCACAGACTTTGAAGAAGTCGTAAGACTTGATACAAAGTATATAAAGGAATGGACACCTGCACTTGATATCAAGATCTTGTTTAAGACAGTGAAGACTGTGTTAGGCAAAGAGGGGTCGATGTAAGGATGAGAAATTAGTCTAAGCCGGAGCTTAAGCGAGGGCGAAGACGAATGATAAAAGAATTGACTAGAGGAAATCGTCGCGTTGTCGCGTTTCTTAAGGTTGAGGAACATAGCGCTTCGACAGCCCACATGAATGAAGGTGGGATGGCGAAGCGCTATGTGTTTTTTGGAGGATCTATATGGAAGAAGGTACAAGAACGCTTTTTGAAGTTTTATTTAATAACATATTAAATTTTTTTCAAAAATTGAGTGAAGAACATATGCACCTTGAAGGCAGTGTTGTTGAAAGAAGACTAAATGCTGAAGAAAAAATAATGTATTTTTTTGATAGTAATCTTGAAAGAAAAGCTGTTTATGGATATAGTTTAAATGGTGTGAATTTATTAAAAGAATATGGTTTGCCAACTCCGTATAGTGAACAAGTACAATGTGCAAAGATTTTTACTTCTCCAGAGCTATTTGATCAGTTTCTGAATGAGCTTACAGAAATTTTTAATAAAAACAAATTATGGTTAGATGAGGATGTATTATCACATTTAACATTTATGCGGTATTATTTTGAATATATGAAAATTATACCTAAAAAGATAAGGAATGTTCCTCTTCCAAAAGGTCAAGAACTTTCAGATGAGGAATTTAAAGAAATCTATCAAAAAATTTTTTTGCTATTAGGATATTCCTTTGAGGTAGAAATACAAGGGTTAAGGTGTCAATTGGATGAGAAAATTACGAATTCAATTAAGAAAATGCGCTTATCTAGGTCCGGGAAAAGAGTAGTAAAGAAGAGCGTTATTGAGGGAAAAGAACGAGTTTTAAGGGAAACAGAATTGGGGAAGAGAAAAGAAGATATTACGAATTTAATATGTGATGTTGTAAGACAAATAAAAAAGAAAAGAGTTTGAATGGCTTGGAGGAGAAATACTATGAAGAATTATAAAATTGCTGTGGCGGGAACTGGTTGTGTTGGTTTGTCGATTGCAGACGAGAGATGGACATGATAACTGCATTTTTCCGGAGAATTAGAGGTAGGGGACGGTAGATGATTGTTCATGTTGCAACAGAGAGTGTCTATGAGCTTGTACAGTTTTAACAAAGTGAGTTGGTGTACGGGTTATGACAATAAAGGTCAGCACTTTGAAAAATGGAGAAGTGCGACTGCGAGTTATGACAATAAGACCTAACACTTTGGCGGTGAGCTGGTATGGAGGTGTCTACCATAAAGTTTCAGTTGAAGCGAAATGAGTGAGTAGCCCGTAACAGGTCTACATTAAGGATTCAGTGGTGGTCGGAAAAGCGGCCTGCGGAAGATACCCACTGTGAGAAAAATGATAACCACAGTGTGATGAACAAGCTGGTTGATATAGATTGATCGGCTCAATATGAGCCTTCCATATAAGTAGAAAAAGAGGAAAAGGTGCGAGAAATGGAGTATAAGAGAAAGGTTGATAAAAGACTCATTCCAACTTGTAATATTATGGGCGTTAATATTGCAGCGATTAATATGGAGTGGTTGGTAGACTATCTCGAAAAAAATATTTCGGAAATAAAAGGAGACTACATATGTGTCTCAAATGTACATACAACGGTAACCAGTTTTGAAGATGTGGATTACTGCGCAATTCAAAATGGCGGGTTAATGGCAATTCCAGATGGCGGTCCTCTTTCTACTGTTGGTCAGAAACGCGGTCATAAGAATATGGAGCGCACAACAGGCCCAAGCTTAATGGGGGAGATCTTTGAAATCTCTGCAAAGAAAGGGTATCGCCATTATTTTTATGGCAGCAAAGAAGAAACATTGGAGCTGTTGTATCAAAAACTCACAAATAATTATCCGGGAATTCAAATTGCTGGGATGTACAGTCCTCCGTTTAGACCGATGACGGAAAAGGAAGATAAGGCAATTATAGAGAGAATTAATGAAACAAAACCGGATTTTGTCTGGATTGGTTTAGGTGCACCTAAACAGGAAAAGTGGATGGCAGCACATCAGGGAAAAATTGATGGATTGATGCTAGGTGTTGGAGCCGGATTTGACTATTATGCAGAAAACATTAAGCGTGCTCCAATGTGGATGCAGAAACATAATCTGGAGTGGGTGTATCGCTTAGTACAAGATCCGAAGAGACTGTTTAAGAGATATTGGAGCACTAATACGAAGTTTATTTGGAATGCAATGATAAAGGGGAAATAAGTGTGGAAGAAAGAAAACAAAATGTTCTTATAGTTCATAATTATTACCAGATTCCAGGTGGAGAAGATACTGTTGTAGCAAATGAAAAGAAAATGTTAGAAGACCATGGACATAAAGTTATTCTTTATACCAGAAATAACTCAGAGCTAAAAGAAATGTCTAAGCTTCAAAAACTGAAACTTCCATTTACAACTATATTCAATCCTCGGACTTATAAAGATATTAAAAGAATAATAAGAAAAGAAAATATAGATGTTGTTCATGTACATAATACGCTAAATTTAGTTAGCCCAGCTGTATATTATGCAGCATTAAGTTGCAAGGTACCAGTTGTACAGACGGTACATAATTTTAGATTATTATGTCCAGGGGCAACTTTCTATAGAGATGGTCATATATGTGAGGATTGCGTACATCATGGTTTGAAGTGCGCGATAAAGCATAACTGCTATCGAGGAAGTAAGGCTCAGACACTGGTTTGCGTAGTAAATACATGGATTCATCGTATGACTGGAGTTTATGGTAAAATTAACTACATTTGTCTGACGGAGTTTAATAAGCAGAAGTTGTTTGAACTGAAGCAGATTAAAGAAGATAAAGTGTTTGTGAAGCCGAATTTTGTGGAAAGCAATGAGACGTTTATTCTGGAAGAGCAGAGAAAAGATCAATTTGTTTTTGCAGGACGACTTGACAAGTTAAAGGGAATCGATATTCTTCTAAAGGCATGGAAGCAGATGGGAGCGAAAGCACCTAAGTTGATAGTTTGCGGAACTGGCCCAATGGAGAAATGGTGCAAGGAGTTTGCTAAATCAAATAAATTAAATGTAGAGTTTAAAGGCTTTGTTCCGAATGCTGAGGTACTGAAAATTGTTGCAAGTAGCAAGGCACTTGTATTGACGACACAGTGGTATGAGGGTTTTCCGATGAGTATTGTGGAAGCGTTTTCTGTTGGAACACCGGTGATTTGTTCTGATTTGGGGAATGCAGGAAGTATTGTTGATGATGGTATTAATGGCATTAAATTTCAATACAATTCTTCGAAGGATATAGTAGCTGCTATAAATAGATTCCAGAAAATGAATGAAAAAAATTTTGAGGAAAATGCTCGTTTAAAGTCAAATGAAAAGTTTGATCCAGATATAAACTACAAAATTATTGAAAATATTTATAATTCAGTAAAAAAAAGATTATTTGCTGGATATTAATTTATGTCATATATTTTTAAAATCACTATTGAAATAAAAAGTAATAATAAAAGAGAGTATGAACATTCGAGCATTTCCTAGAGTGAATGTTGACTAAGAGGTAAGAAAATGAGTAGACTGTATATTTTTGACACGAGCAATTTCAGAGATTATCCCGTTGGAGGACAAGTTACTAGTATAAAAAACTTTATGAGATATATAGGAGAATATTATCCACGAAATTCGGGAAATATTGTACTAGTAGGTGTGTCAGTAAAAAAAGAAGATATTGGAAAAATCCAAAACATTCAAACAGAGGCAGGAAAGGTTAAATTTCTTGCTGTGACGCAAGCTAATCAGGATTTGAATTCAGTTAAAAAATCGTTAAGAGTTGAATATCTCAAGGGATTATATAAGTATAAAAAAATAATTGACATAAAAAAAGAAGATTGTGTGTATCTTCATACACCAGAGGCTTTTGCGTTTACTCACATTATTGCAAGGCGTTCTCCTTGTTTCGTGTTTTCGCACGGCTCATTTTTGAACATGCTAGATCACGTACGTTTTTTTAAAAAATCTGTCTTAATTAAAAATATATTTCAAAGAATTCTATTATCCATAATAAAAAATAGTACAGGGGTTTTTGTACTCGATCATGATACAGAGCAGAAATACAGAGTTTATAGTAGCAATATTTTTCATGTGGGAAACTCTATAGTCTGTAATACGGAATATACGGAACATTTATTTGACGTAGAGTGTCCAAAGTTGATTTTTGTAGGACGTTTGTCATCTGTGAAAAATATAGGACCAATTATTGAAGCAGTAACGACGTATAAACCAAATTGTTGCTTGAAAATTATTGGAGCAGGTGAACTCATGGACAAATTGAAGGAGATTTCAAATCAACGTATTACTTTTACAGGAGGTATTGTTCCAGAAGCAGTAAAAAAGCATATGGAAAAGGCAGATATTTTAGTTATGAATTCATTACATGAAGGAATTCCGATGACTATTCTTGAAGCAATGAGCATGAGTTTACCTATTGTTACGACTGATGTTGGAGGTATTAGTGAGGTAGTGCAGTATGGTAGTGATGCGGAAAAAACAGATGGAACTTCAGAATCCATAATTGCTGCTGTTGAAAGGATAATGGAAAATTATAATTTCTACAGTAAAAATGCATATATTCATTCTAAGGAATTTGATTATCGAAAGGTGAACAAGAAAATCTTTGAACACTTAAACTTGTTTTTGAAATGGTGAAAATATGAAAAAAGT
>CAUCWU010000065.1 GCA_958446555.1 uncultured Lachnospiraceae bacterium
CCTGGCTCAAGCGTTTCTTTCATCTGGAAATCCCACACAAAAAATGCTTCTCTGTCAAGCTTTAACAAAATTTTCTTTGTCTCATTTGCTTTCAGTTTTTCCTTTGAAAATGCTTTTAGCTCACGCACACGTCGAACTGTGCTTGATGCAATGTCACTCAGATAAATCTGTGGAACCGCCCAATCTGATCTGTCTGCCAAATTTGTTGCTGTGACCGTAACCATCACACCACCATCTTCTGTTTTCTCTAAGCACATTTTTTCATAAGAAAGCTGTCCGTAGCCAAATCCCTCTCCAAATTCATATAACGGACGATCTGCCTCGTCACAATACTTCATTGCCTCATAAGAACGCTTCGGATTGTAATAGACAGGCAACTGTCCGACATGAGCCGGAATTGAAATTGGCACACGCCCTGACGGACTTTCTTCACCATAAATGAGCTTAGCAAGAGCCAATCCACCGTATGGACCTGGATAAAAACTGTATAGAAGACCATCAGTTTGTTCAGCGATTTTTAAAATTGCATACGGTCTCCCCGCGATAATCACTGTAACAATCGGTTTTTTCATCTGACGAATCAACAAAAACCAATCATTTTGATCTCCCGGCAAGCAGAGTGTACTACTGTCCATTCCTTCCCCACAGTCCATAGCCCAAGCTTCTTTGTTTTTCTGAATACAAAAAGTCGTTGTCTCATCTGTCTGCTCTTCTTTTCTTTTTTCATGATGTACAATTGCTGCACCGTTATCGTCAAATAGAGCACCCTCAAAACGACTTGATGAACCGCCAAGAGCAAGAACCACAACATCTGCCCATTCTGTCAGTGCTTCTACCTCTTTTTTCTTTTCAGTTGTCAGAGCAGTATAGCTACAAGTTTTTAACTGTCTGTCACCTGCAAGTTCTTTAAGCCCCTTCAAAAGTGTGTAGCACTCATTTTCCTCTACCGGTGGCGTATAATCGCCAAGCATTCGATAAATTTCATCGGCACTTGGTCCAAGAACCAAAATTTTTTTCACCGTCTTTGCCAGCGGAAGAACGCCGGTATTTTTTAATAGCACAACCGACTCTTCGGCTAATTGTTCACTCTGAGGATAGTCTGCCAAGTCAAATGAAAGAAGCGTTTTCTCTGGCAGATATGGGTGTTCAAACAGTCCCTGCTCAAATTTCAGTGTCAGCACTCTTCTCACAGCCTCATCTAAAAGAGACTCCTCTAAAAGTCCTTTCTTTACAGACTCCTCCAGATATGGGAACACACCATCCCACAGACTGACATCCACTCCTGCCGACAAAGCCAGAGCCGCCGCCTGTGCCCGATCTCCAATCACCTCCTGCAAGCGGTTTAACGCCATACCATCTGCCATGACAATACCATCAAAGCCAAACTCATCTCGAAGAATCTGTGTCAGCAGCTTGTGATTCATATGACAGTATACACCGTCAATCTCATTATAGGCAGCCATGATCCCGTTTACACCAGCCTTACAGCATGCCTTTGCCGGCGGCAGATGAATCTCTCTAAGTTCTCGCTCCCCAATACGAGCTGCGCTTGCATTGACACCGCCTGTCGTCTCCCCCTGCGCGCAAAAATGCTTTGCCACCATCGCAACACCCTCTGATTGGGTTGCCTCCACTGCTGATTTAGCAAATACACTGCACAGATAGGGATCCTCGCCAAAACACTCCTCAGTTCGTCCCCAGCGCGGATCTCTCGCTACATCAAGCGCCGATACCAAAGACAGATTGACACCCATCTGCTTTAACTGCCGTGCGCAGACACTGACAGCCTCCTTGTAAAGAGCCTGGTTAAAACTGGCTCCTGCCGCTAAATTGACAGGAAGCAGATACCCATCAATCGCCTGATGCCCGTGCGGACACTCTGAGCTAAGCAAAAACGGAATGCCGAGTCTTGAATGCTCTATGCAGCATCTCTGTAAGAGATTGTAACACCTTGCAGCATATTCTGACGTAAGTCCATTCTCCTTTGTCTTCGCCGACCATGGATCAGCTCGGTACAAGCCGTAGACAACACCAAGTCCGCCAAAATATTCAGCCTCACTGATTGTTTCCTCAGTCAGCGTAATCTCATCTCCATGTCTTTCATAGGCGTGAAATCCATACAATCGCTGATTTAACTGTCCAACCTTCTCCCGAAGCGTCATGCGACTAAGCAAATCCTCTACTCGCTCCTTTACTGGAAGCGCCGCATCCTGATAGGGCATTTTGCTTTTGTCCTGAAGTTGTGCCATTGGTATTTCCTCCTTACGCATTTTTCAGACAGAAGACACGTCCAATCGGTGCTTTTTCTTCCTTCCACTTACCGACATTCACCAGATAGCCACCTTCTTTTGCCTCAAAAGAAAGAGCACCCCCGCCAGAAAGCTCTGTGATTTCTGTCACCTTGCCCTCATACGGAATCCAAACCTTTGACGGCACTTTTTCTGTTTCTGTCGCAAATGTCTCAATTGCATAGACAACTCCATTTTTCGTTGTAAAGCCGATGCCATCCTTTTTATACGGTGCGCAGACTCTTGTTCCATAGATTGCCTCTCCATAGACATCAAGCCACTGCCCCATTCCAAGCAGACAATCTACTGCTCCCTTTGGCAGACATCCATTTGGCTGAGGGCCAACATTGATTGCAAGATTTCCACCCTTTACGACAATATCTACCAACAGACAAATCACTTCACGCGGACTCTTATAGGTATCCTCATAGACAAATGAAAATGATGTTCCAAGCGTAATGCAGCTCTCCCACGGAATCATAAGCGGTTCTTCTGGCACACACTGCTCTGGTGTCACATAGTTCTCATACGGACCACCGATTGTTCGATCGGCACACAGCATTCCCGGCTGGAACTTACGAACACGCTCAATTACCTCTCCCAGACGAATATCCTGTCCATTTTCCTTGCATACCCATCCGGCATCAAACCACATACCATCAATCTGACCATAGCGACTTCCGAGCTCCATAATCTGATTCTGCGTAAAGTTTACAAAGCGCTCCCACTCCTCTGGATATTCCTTTGGATCGTAAGACGGACCACGATGCTGATAACTTCCCCTCTCATAATTTTCACTCCAATAGCTGTCCACATGCCAATCTGCCTTGGAAAAATAAGCAATGACACCTAGATCACGCTTTCGAAACGATTCAAACAGATGCGCGCAGATATCGGCATAATGATTGGTATGGTACGGGCAATCCTCTGCTGTAATCTTATAGTCCGAATATTTGGTATCCCACATACAGAATCCATCATGATGTTTCGTTGTAAACAGCAAATATTTGGTTCCTGCAGCCTTCGCGATATCGGCCCATTTTTCCGGCTCAAAGCGAATCGGATTAAACGTCTTATTCAAATCAAAATATTGCTTTTTAAATTCCTCGCCTGTCACTTCCCAGTCAATACAATGTCTTGACCAGCAGGCATCTGCGTCGCTGAGTGCCCAGGACTCTACAATACCCAACTGACTGTAGGCACCCCAATGCATCATAAGGCCGAGCTTTTGATCGCGAAACCACTCTAATTTTTTCCTGACAGCAGGATCTGTCGGCCACACATAGCTTTCCTCTGTGCTGTAATTGTGCACACCATTTTCAACCATATCGTCTTTTTCTGTCTCTTCCTTGATTTCTGTCTGATCCTTCACTTGATCTTCTGTCAAAAGGATCTTCTCCTCTTCAAACTGTGTTCCCTTACTTTCTTTGTTTTCTTTCATTTTCCTCTTTTCCTCTCTTTTATTTTGCTACTGTCAAAGACGTAGCAACTATTTGTAATTGTGCAATACCAATTTTTATCATTATCAAATCTGCTTAATTAATTCGTATATGCCAAAATGCAATCGTCTTGCGCTTCCATGTGTAAGTGATATACACTTCATTGCCCTCTGCGATGATTGCTGGATATGAAAATTCTGCATATTCTTGGTTGATATCACATGGCACGTAGTCAAGAATCTGAGGCTCGCTCCACCGATTACCATTGTCATCTGACACAGAAAAGGCAATCGGTGTCCTAGCCGCCCAGTTGCCAGAAATTGGATTGTATACAAGAACCAATCGGCCATCAGAAAGCATTGCAAGATCAATTCCACAATTATTATTTGGAAGCTGCGTCGGATATGCCTCACTCCATTCGCCGGTCTGTTTTAACAGATCGCTTCGAAAAATACACCCTTCACTGCTTCTCATCAACATATGAAGCTCTCCGTCTTGATCCTCCCATAAGGTCGGTTGGATCAAACCTGAATTTTTTACGCTGCCAGCTATCGGTCGAATTGTTTCTGATCGAATCCATGTCTTTCCCTGATCAAAAGAGCGATCGGTAAAGCAATTCCATCCATCTTGTTCTGTGGATGCCGGTGCCAGAATGCTTTTGTCCTTTAGCACGAGACACTTATTTTTTACTGGACCGCGACCACCAAAATCTCCCGGTACAAGCTCTCTTTCCTCGCTCCAGCTTTCTCCAGAATCAGACGAAGTCTTTGCCATTGTCTGCCAATACGGGATTTCATTTCCAACCTTATAAAAAAGAGTCAACAATTTTCCCTGTGCAAGCAATACCGGATTCCAGCAAGGAATCCCCTCTCTATCTGCAATTTTTACTGGATCAGACCAACCGTTTTCTCTCTTTTTTGAAAACCAAATTGCCACATCTGGTGCTTTCTCATGACTTCCAGCAAACCATGCAACACCTAATGTCCCATCCGGCAAGCGACAGATCGTTGAGGCATGACACTGTAAAAACCAGCGTTTTTCTTCAAAAATATGTTGATGCTCTAACACCTGATACGATATCTCTTCCATTACACATTCTCCTGTTCTTATCGCCAAATTTACTCTACATCCATCAGACCGCAATACGTCATCGCATACAGTGCAAAAAGTGAATTTGACCAAGCAAACCACTCTCTTGTGAATGCATCTGGATTATTACAGTCAAAGCCCTCGTGCATCAAATGTGTCCCCGCGTCCGTCGCAAGTAAGGTCTCCATTAGCTGCCGTCTCTCACTTTCATCATCTGAAGTCAGCCCCTGCATAGAAAGCGCAATATGCCAGATATAGCCAGAAGGCGTATGTGGACTTCCGATTCCTTTTGCAGCCATTCCCTCATAATAGAATGGGTTTTTGCTACTTAAAATCCATTTTCGAGTATTCTGATACCGTGCATCATCCAAACTACACCAACCAAGCCATGGCATTGACAAAAGATTTGGTACATTCGCATCATCCATCCAGACATCATTTCCATAGCCATCAGTCTCATAGACATAAGTTTCACCAATTCCGTCTAAATTTCGAACCGCATCAGCTTCTATCCCCTGCTCAATCTGTTTTTTCAGCATATATGCCTCTTTTGCCATTGTCTCATCCTGATACTTTGAGTTCGCATACTCTGCAATATAACCGAGGACTACACTTGCAAACATATTAGATGGCACCAGGTATCCATATTGGCAGGCGTCATCACTTGGACGAAAGCCTGACCAGGTCATACCCGTATACGCAGTCGGTTCTCCCTTTCCATCATTTGACAGGGTATCAGTCGGTGGACAATTTGTTCTTCTAAAATAATATGAAGAAGCCTCATCATGATGTTGTTCTGTTGACCAAGTATCCAAAATACGACGAAATGCTATTTTTACCTGAGCTGAAAAAATATGTTCATCCTTCGTTGTCTCGTAATAGCGATGAAGAAGCCAGATCGGATAGCACAAGGAATCGATTTCATATTTTCGCTCCCATTCCCAATCATTCGAATCGGTATCGTCCTTCTCCCAACAATGGCCATTTTCTTCTTCATTAAATGCATTCGCATACGGATCAATTGTAATATATCGCATCTGTCTTTGAATCAATCCCGAAATCATTGCCCGAATTGACTCTACTTTTTTTGCAAATGGCAAATAGTGTACAACCTGTGCCGAAGAATCTCTCAGCCACATTGCCTCAATGTCACCGGTAAACACATAGGTTTCTCCATTTTCAAGTAACTTTGTTGTCGTATCTGCTGTACTCACAAAGCAATTTCGAAACAATTCCTGAAAGTTGGTTTGCTGTTCATCGGTAAATCCTTTTTTTCTTAAGACCTCTTTTCCTTCCACTGCAAGCTCATCTGCCAAATCAGCAATCTCTTTTTTGAGCTGGTCTAATTTTGTTAACATTTTTTCACTCTTATCCTTTCTACCCGTAAACATTTTGGACCACCTTTTTCTGCTATTCTTGTCATAAATGATTGAGCATTTTTATTTTTCGGCATCCATTTGTTGCAAGTATAACAAGTTTTCCACTATTATGCAACAACATTCTGTTACTTTTCGTTGTCTTTTTTTATCAATCCAATGCGGTTTGTTTACAAAATGTTGCCAAAACAGTTGAATTTTTTTTCAAAATATTTTAAAATAGAGGAGTCACATAATCTAAGTTCAATTTTCAATCAAACCGACCATTATGGGCAGCAGAAGTAGCATATTAAACAGAAAGGTGGTTCTTACTTGTTTTATGAAAAAAGTCACTTATCAACAAGTTGCTGACGCACTTAATATTTCAAGAGTAACTGTATGGAAAGCAGTCAACGACAAGCCTGGAATTTCGCCTGATACCAAACGCATGATCTTGCAGAAAGCAGTTGAGATGGGCTATCCAGTTTCCATCTTAAATCAGGGCATACAAGAAGATAGCTTCCATGCAACCAAAGATTCCTTCAACGACTCCTCAAAAAAAATCAGTAATGTTGCAGTTGTCGTATCGCGTCCAGAAACCTCAAATTTCTGGATGAGTATTATTCATTATCAGGCCATCACATTGGCCAGCCAGGGGATCAATCTGATGTATGTCTATCTTCCACCCACTTACAGTGACACATTTACACTTCCGTCCTGTCTGACTGATGGAAGCGTAAGCGGAATCATTGTGATGAATATTTATGATCCCAGACTATTTTCGGCATTGAACGATCTGTCTATCACAAAGGTTTTTCTGGATTGCCCGACGAATACAATTTTTTCAACACTAAATGGAGATCTTTTCTTAATAGAAGGACGTGCAAACACAGAAGAAATTGTAGAACATATGATTGAATCCGGCAAAAAGAGAATTCATTTTATCGGTGATATCGCATATGCACAAACAAACAAAGAGCGCTATCTAGGCTATTTAAAAGCCATGCAGCGCCATCAGCTTTCTGTCAATGAAATCGACAATTTAATCAGTCCAATTGGCATTGACCAATATAAGGAAACCATTTCAGCTTACCTAGATCGTATCATAAAGCGCTCCGATGCGATTGTCTGCGCAAATGATTATATCGCCTCATTGGTTCTTCAGTATTGTCAAAAAAACAAGATCTCAGTTCCTAATGATCTGTATGTTTCCGGCTTTGACGACAACCAAGAATTTAATAACAGCATTGCCCTTACCAGTGTGCATGTCAATAATGACCGCATCGGTGTCCATCTAGCAAACCGTCTAGTTCACCGTTTGACACATCCTGATGATGACTATGAGTACACCTATATTCGAAGTCGAACTGTGTATCGCGAATCTACAAATGATTAACGAAACAGCCCAGTAGAATCACTTCCACTGGGCTGTTTCGTTTTTAATATCTATTTACTGTTATTTTTACTTTCCGGCTTTGTTTCTCTCACGAAGTTTAATAATTTCTAGAATCGCATCAACAGTGCCTTCCGGTCCCAATACACTGCTGTTTAGGCAGACATCATAGCTTCTCGCATCTCCCCACTTCTTACTGGTATAATAGTTGTAATAGTTGGAACGCTTCTTATCAGTCTTAACAATGATATCCTTTGCCTTCTCTGGTGTCTTGTCATACAGCTTTGATATGTACTTTATCTTCTCATCCATATTACCAGAAATGAAAACACTCAGTACATTCGGATACTCTGCTAACGCATAATCTGCACAACGTCCGACAATTACACAGCTCTCAGTGTCAGCTAAATGCTTAATCGTATCAAACTGTGCTAAAAATACCTTATGATTCAATGGCATATCAATAAAAGATGAAGTTGAATAGCCCATTGAATAGCTATCCATTACAAGTGAGTAAAGGAAACTGCTTGTCGGCTTCTCATCGTGGCTCTCGAAAATCTCCTCGCAAAGTCCACTCTTCTTTGCTGCCAATGTCAACAATTCCTTATCGTAACACTTAATATTCAATTTTTCTGCAAGACGGTTTCCAATCAATCTACCGCCACTTCCGCACTCTCTACCAATCGTGATCACTAAATTACCTGTCATAATGTTCACTCCTTTCACCTTCCAGATCTGATGAATGTATTATACAATATTTCAGATAAAAATGCAACTTTTTTCGTACAATTCTTTGAGGTTTTTGTAGTTCACAAGCGATTCACTCCTTCTTTCGCAGCGATCGCTTCACCGAGTCGGTTCTCGTAAAATGAACCGATTCATGCAATCAAATATTTTTTCAAAAAATCTCCAAAGTCCTGTCTTTTGCGAAATCACAAAGCTAATCTGTGCCAATGCCACACCACCCACTACATCTAAAATCACATGCTGTCTTGTGGTCAATGTTGAGATAAACACAGCAACTGCAATGAAAAATGAAGCAATTCGATACCATAACGGAATGGTCTTGTCATCAACAATGCCAATAAAGCAAAACCAGCTGACAAGACAGTGAATCGACGGAAATAGGTTTGTCGGTGCATCAATCCAGTAGAGAAATCGCATCGCATCCAAAAAGAAGCCACTCCCCTCTACAGCTGGGCGCTCTAATGTTGTCGGATATAGCACAAAGAAAAGAAGACACACAATTCGCGACAGAAAATCTGCGATAAAAAAGCGATACGCATACTCTCTGCTTCTTCGATAGATCAAAATATAATTGACAATCCAAAACAAATAACATCCAAAATAGATGATGATTGTCCACGGCACCAGCGGAATTTGGTAGTCTAGTGGAATCGCCAAGCTGTGTAAATTCCAATTTTTTGTCAACACACTACATCCACAATATACAGCAAAATTGCAAAGCACTGCCATCAAAAGTGGTGCAAATCCCCACGGGGAAAAGATTTTCACAAATTTCTTTTTCATTTTTTAACCATCCATTTCCCTCAATTACTTTTGTAGCTGACGAAACTTCAAAAGGAGTTGCTCAAAATAATCTGGAAGAGGTGCCTGAAACTCCATGTACGCGTGTGTGGACGGATGAATAAATCCAAGCACATAAGCGTGTAAGGTCTGTCCCTGAAGCGGATATGGACACTTTGCAGGTCCATAAAGGGCATCTCCCAAAAGTGGATGACCAATTGAAGCCATATGCACACGAATCTGATGGGTACGTCCAGTCTCTAGCCTACACTCAATCCAAGTAAATTTTCCAAAACGCTCCAACACCTTATAATGTGTTACCGCATTTTTTCCATTCTTAAAATTAATTGCCATGCGTTTTCGATTCTTTGGATCGCGGCCAATCGGTGCATCCACCGTGCCTTCATCCTCTTTTAGATTTCCATGGACAATCGCATAGTAGCGTCTTGTAATTGAATGCTCTTTTAACTGAGCAGCAATACAGTTATGAGCTACATCATTCTTGCAGGCAATAATAACACCTGTCGTATCCATATCAATTCGATGCACAATTCCTGGTCGAATTACACCGTTGATTCCAGATAGGCTATCTTTACAAT